>NZ_JBLBVM010000031.1:0-43650 GCF_047250385.1 Glaciecola sp. MF2-115 | reverse complement strand
GTCGTAGAGTTGTTGTGCTAACATCTTTTTCTTTATGAAAATTTGAAAGCACTAGTTTGATCTCATTAATATCATAGTCAACATAAGTTTGAATTGACTAAAACTTAGTGATCGAAGCTTAACCGATCAGCATTACGCCTTCGCGAGGATGACGGTGTGTAGTAGGACCTGTGCGCTTACTAAATGTGTTGGGAGGTCCCCGCCTTCGCGAGGAAGACGGTGTGTAGAAGTAAGTTTATAAGTTAGTTTAATTGGCAAGGATGATAGGCACGATGCTACAATTGCAAATGGGTTACCTATCTACGTGACAAAAACTTTCTTACAAGTTTATTCAAGTGCTTACCCATATCGATATCAAATGAAAATGTCATGCTGACATCTATAGGTTTCTCTTCTTGTTCAATTTCGAGTTGTTTTGAGTCTTTAATTGTTTCCACGGCACTCAATTTTAGGTTTGAAAATAAAGAGGTCGATTGTTCATCTTCAACGGTTGCCAATTGGTAAGTTAAAGCTACAACAGTAACTAACACCAATTTCTTAGCTAAACTTTTAGTATTCTTTGTTTTCAATTGTTCATCTAACATCGCAATTCTCTTAACTCCATTTGCTATCAGGTAATTATGACGAGGATCGTATAAATAACAAACACAAGAAGTTAGGAGATATGTCTAAATACTTTGTCAGTTACACTTTGACACATAAAGGCTTTCTAACTTTAGGTTATTCGACGAAAACCATCTGAAAAAGAATAGCAAAACTTGTTGCTAACAATGCTGATGAGACCAAAGTCAATCAAGCTGAAAAATAAAAGAATAATCTATTCTGTTGTTTTACCCAAAGCTCTGCGTAATCTTTCTTGTAGATCTAATTTTATCGTAGACTGATCATTTGGCACCGTTACCTGAAAATAGAGTGCTTCGCGAATATCACGAATCTTCGAAACATGCTGCCTAGTATTTTCAATCGCAATGTGATCAGACTTCGTCTCATAATGGTGGACTACATGGATTCTTTTTGGACTTGCGTCAATGTTACGAGTATAGGTAATACCTTCGTCCTCAATTTTAATTTTTCTATCTTGCAACTCCCAACCAATTGAAAACGGCAGGTTCACTTCAATATCATGAGTAGAGGTGAACCCCTCGTAAAGCGCAATTGGTGTCTTTCTTTCCTTTACAGATGGTAGCTCAACATAAGAACTGACATTAGTTCCATAAAGCGGTATGCCCACTTGGGAGGTACCTGAAGAAAAAGGGTTCGTCATTTTGAACTGACTAGTGAAACTTAATTTATTTAGGCCGTAGTCGTCGGATTTGATCAGGCTACCTACCTCTACAAGGTCAGGATACGTGCGTAAATAAAAGTTAAACAACTCCGCCTGAAAAACCTTCATGCCCGCACTCGCAATATATTCCCTCATTCTTTCTGCTTCTGAACCTGTGTACACTACGTCTATGGTCACATCAGCGTTTGAAACTTTGTCCTTGATGTCGAACCTTTCGAATATCGAAATATCTCTCTTGTGCTCTGTAGGAGAAGTAACCTTGGCGAGTTGCTTTTCGCCTTCTTTGATAACTAAGCCATACTGAAAGTTACTGATACTTTTATTATCCAATTCGGTTAACTGGAAGCTTTTCGTACCATCGATCCAGTATTCTTTCCCTTCAAACTCAAAGCGAGTCACAACATGGTTAAACGCGCCTGGGCTTGGTAGCACCTCTAGTAATTTGCGTCGCTGAGTAGTGGATATAAGCGCTGCATGAGCTTCTATCCCAGCGTTTTGCAGTAAGGCCGCTATTAGCAGGGCCTTATCTTTGCAGTCACCAAAGCGTCGATCAAATACTTCAATCGGCGTGTGAGGTTTGTGACTATTTTGACCCAATTCTAAACCTAAATAACGGATGTCATTTTGGGTAAACTCGATCACCTTATTGATGTAGTCCTTTTGGTTACTACTTTGTGCTAACCACTGTTTGTTTTGAGATTCGATTGCAGACGATAACTCTGCCGAATAAGGGAATAATTCAGTGGCCCAATTAACAACTTCTTCCCAAGACTGGTATGACGAAAACTCGATATAACCATAAGGGTTATACCAATAAGGATAGTTATCTTCTGCTACAACAGGAGGGAGATCTTGGTATGACCACGCGTATTGCGTTAAACCGCTTTCAGAGTTTATCGACTCAGTCACTATCACTTTACCTGGCGTATTCTCTATTTTGTATTGGAGAGTTTGGTCGGATAGCACGGTAATATAGCTATCATTAATCGGAACTTGCCAGGTTGTACTAAAGCCAGTGAATGCTTTATCTCCGAAAATGCTATTCACGCCGTTAATAGAGTAGGAGTAATCTATTTGGTCGCCAACTCTCACATCCGGAAGTAACACGATTGCTGTTACTAAGCCTGTGATCAAACCCATATTTAAATCTGATTCCGGTTGAATAAGTCGAATATTCTTCGTGTCGAGGATGTCTACCTCTTTGCCATTGCGCGTTCGTGTTATTCGGTGAAATCGTAGCTTCTGGAAGTCAGGGTTAAAACTAATTTCAAGTTTTGCACCATCTTGTAGACCTTGCTCTGAGCTAATGCTATGGACGGTTCTTCTATATGCTTCTCGACGTTCACCCTGAATCAAATACTGAGAATCAAGAAGATGGAAATTCATTCCAAAATCAGTGTTTTGTTTGTAAGTTCTTTTTTCTCTGCCTTTGATCCAGTCTGGCGCAGGAACAACTTCATATTGAAACCTATTTGATTCAACAACTTGAGCTTGTAGTGGCGAGCTGAATAAACCGGCAGATACGATAAAAGCGCCCATGCAAACTACGAAAGACTTGTAAAATGTCATACTTTAAAACCTACCTTGAAGAGATACTATCGATTCATTTTCTAATGAGTTAAGTGCACGATTGAACAGTTCTATTCGTCTGTTAAATTCCGCTGAGCGCTCGTTATGACTATCTTGTATATAAGCTAGTGCTCCCTGCCAACCAGCAATAGACTCTGGACTTAATTGGCTTACAAGCTCGCTTATATAGTTACCTAATGAGCTATCACCTAGCAAAGTGCGAGTCCAAACTAAACTCGCATTCTCAAGACCAATAATTGCGGCATTTTTTTTGAATGAATTAACAATCAAGTTAATATCACTTTCGGCTTCTTTGTTTTCCAGGCGGCGAACTGCCGAAAAGTCGTTGCCGTGTTCATCGTTCATTTTTAACAAAATCATTGCTGAAACCGCCTGCGATTCAGGAATACCTAAATTAGCATATAAGATTAGCTTGTCTTCGATCTGTGGAATGCCAGTTGAGTCATTAGTTGCCATATAAGCCTGAGCGAGCATGGAATATGCGCTAGGTGTTGTGTAATTGTTTTCTTTTATGCGCTCAATAACTTTAAAATACTCCCCTGAATAAAGCTGCCTTCTTATATCCCAAAGGACCATTGAGTAATGATCGCCAGTTAGAAGCGTCTGTTGCTTAACATTAACTAGCTCGGACTTGGGGAGCACTTTCTTTAGGCCAGCTTTTGACATTGAAGTGTTAAACGAATGCATGAAGAATTCACTCTGGTCAGCAAAACTAATTGAATACTGACTCGTTATCTGGTCAATGCCGTGGTGTAAAATCAATAATCTTTCATTCTCTACAATCATTTCCGTTTCATAAACTTCAATGCCTGCCAAGCCCAATAAAAACTCCCCTTCATAAAGCTCTCTTACCAATATAGGCGTAGTTCTTGAATCACCTCTCGCAGTTTGTTTCAGTAACTCCTCACTAATAATGGCTATGCTTTGGGCGATGTGAGCTTGTTGATCGGAACGTTCAAAACGTTCAGCGCAAGCTAGAGCGTAAGACAAAACTGGAATACTACTCGGATGGTTCGCCAGTGCTTTCCTAATATTTATAATACCTGCTCGGTTACAACGCTGTTTGACTGAAGTCTTGTGAAGCTCTGTAGAGTAATTAACATATCTTGAGGTTGCGCCGAGGTTTTCTTGAGCAGAGTAGGCTTTAATAATCGTCGCCCACTTTTGTCTATCTTGATTGAGCTCTTTTAATTGCTGGACAGTTTTATCAAATAATTGAATGTCCTGTTGCGTAAAACTGGCAGCATTGGAAGAAATCGAATTTTTCGTTAAATCTGGTGAACCTGAAGGTGTAGTTGAACCGCAGGCACCTAGGAGACCAAGTGCTAACACTTGAATTGAAATTTTGATCAGAGATGCTGTCTTCATCGTCCTTGAGCCAACATGGAATTAGTCTAAATCCAGAATACTACATGATTAGAAAATAGTGAAATTGGAAAGTGTTGCTTTCGATCATTTCATTAATACCCCGTAAGAAGACGCTTAAGTATGTAAGTACTTACTGGGTTGGCTATCACTCTGTATTAAATAATTTTTTTAGTAATAGCACTGATATAATAAGCGGATTAAACGGATTTTTGGCTATCGAAGAAAAAGAAATGCTACGGCTGAAGGTTATACTTTGCAACCCCAACAATACGATTTCAAATCTGAAATTTAATATTCTATTCGTTTACCGTTAATCAATATAATTTAGCCAATAGTGGCAAATCTACTTAGCTTACTTTTATCTCAATTATCGTAGAAAAAGCAGAATTAAATTAGTGTATTTTTATAAAATCATAAAATCATAAAATCATAAAATCATAAAATCATAAAATCATAAAATCATAAAATCATAAAATCATAAAATCATAAAATCATAAAATCATAAAATCATAAGTGAATTCTAATACAACAATTTCTGTGTTGACCAACATTCATGTCATTCAAAAAAAGTGACATTTTTACGATCATCAAAAGATAAATAAGCGCTAAGTTACGCCTAACTTTAACATTTAAATATGAGATCTTAGAATTCAAAACTGTCTATTTCTGTGTGAAATCGATACTCCAATAATGGTAGAAAAACGAGTAAACGAACTGGGTAACTTTCCCGATTTCTTATTAACTACATTATTTTGGAATTGCTGGATTTTAAGTTCAAAATTTCAATTGGGGAAAAAGTAGAAGGAAAAAGAGAACAAATTTTAGCTCCTACGAAGTGATTTATTCTTGAAATAAAAGTACCCAGAATAGCTTATTTCCATTTAAAAAATGCCTTCTAATTCGCATTTTCTTAATTCTGAATTCTTTTTAAAGATAAAAATGAGAGTAGAAAAAAAATTCTGAGGGCAACTAAAAAATCCTGTTTGCAAGCTATGCTAAAACTTAAATTAACGAGATCTCAGAGTGAAGAATAATGAAATTTTAATGAGTAAAATAACGTAAATATGATCCCTTGTTTGCCATTTTCTCTCACTAGTAAAATGAAGTGAATACAATAAGTTCATAATTTTGTGCTTAGTCACATTGATGATATAATCACCACCTCAATAAAAACGACTTACTACTGTTTGTTAACAAAAGCCAAATTAAATAAGCCCTCTGTCGCTGTTCACAAAAAGTCATATAGGAATTTAAGTGCAAGATTCTTTACTAACATACTTTGGTGAGAGCGTAATATCTTTTGACCAATTCATAATTCACACTCCTTCCGGACAAGTTTTCAAGGGCAAAGAGCTCGTGAAACTCGAGCCTCAAGTTTTCACTTTTTTATTGCTTCTAATTCGTAACAAAGATCACATCGTTAGTCGCGATCAAATCATCTCAGAGGTGTGGGCAGGTAAAAAAGCAAGTGATGATGCGATACGTGCCTTGGTTAAAAAACTGAGAATTGCATTAGGTGATAATGCCAGGGCGCCGAAGTTTGTAAAGACAGTTCCGCTGCAAGGTTACTTGTTCATTATGCCGGTCCAAATTGAATATCATCAAGGGGATTGGTGGCGTTCAAAATATGTCATTTATGGTGTATCTATAGTGGCAATCATTTTGATTACTATCCTGGTGCAATCGCAATTTGGTTCTTTTCAAAGTAATGAGTTAATAGAAAAGCGAAAAGCCTTTGTTTCGACTATTTCTGAAATGAAAGGTTCTGAAGTAAGTCCTTACTTATCTAAAAATGATCGGCTTTTGTATTCGCACCGTGGTAAAAATGATCAATCTCTCCAGCTCTACGCAAAAGATCTAAATTCCTCAGTTTCGAAACGTTTAACTTGGGATAACGCGAATTATGTCGATGGCATTTTTTCTTCTGATGCCCGCCAAGCCATCGTAAAAAGAAGAGAGGGAGATGAAGAGTCTCTACTACTTTTTAAGTTTGATGAACAGTTCAACTTGATGGGGGTTGAACCCATTGTCTTAGATGAGGCTTTGTTAAGGCAAAATATCCAAGCAGTTTCGTACTCACATGACGGTAAGAGTCTCTACTTAACGAGTGAATATGCAATTAGTGAGTCAACAGACTCAATTGTTGAGGAGTCATTCATTACAGAAAGCCCAGATAATTCTTCAGGGGACAATATTAGTGACGCTACAAGGCCTGTCACTGCAAATGAGAGTGTTGCTTTACTCCGTTACAACATCGAAACAAAACAATCAGTCGCGCTGCCCGTTTCCATTTCACTCGGCTCTCAAATCGTAGATGCAAAAGAGTCTCACAATGGCGAATTATTAGCGGTGTTAGTGGGTAATGAGAAACAGTTTGATATGCATATCTGGGATTTGCTGACAAAGGAAGAAAAGTTCGTAAAACGCATGCCTCGCTTCAGCAATAGTTTTGTTTGGTCGGCTGATGCCAGTTCGATTACTTTGTCGAACAAGGCTGGCAAGCTATTCAATCTTAACCTTTCTCGTCAGCGACTCTATGCTTGGTCCGGTTTAGAAATGAAAGTCAGTGAGGTTGTTAGTCAATGCGGTGAGTTTTGCTTCGTCATTAAAGAGCAAGAGGCGGATTTAGTTAATATTGTTGAGCGTCCGTTTAGTTTTAAAAATCAAGCATACATAAGTGCGAATCAGTTTTCGCTTACGTCTAATGATCGCTTTCCGATTTACTTTGACGATGGGAAAGGCATCTACTTCTTATCTCTTACTGACAGTTCATTGTCGTTAATGCGCTATAAAGCAGCGACCGGTATCGAATCGATTTACGACTTACCGAGAACAAGTGATATTAATTCCTTCATATTGAGCCCAGATGAAAAGCAGTTCGCAGGTGAATTAGACGGTCGAATTTTCGTATACAACCTTGGCATGAAGACACTCTCGTTTGTCACGTCAGGTGCACAACGGCATTCAAACCCGGTATGGGTAACAAATGACACTCTTTATTATCAGAAGGAAGACGCAGGCACTACCGTGATCTATGAGCATGATTTACTCTCAAATAAAGTAAATGCGATAGCGAATGAGCTGCTGTTGATTAAACCTTTGGGTGAAAAAAAATGGCTACTGATCGATAAGAATTATAAGGCTTATTTGTATGAATCGCAGATAGAGCAAGGACAAGAACAAGTACAAGAACAAGAACAAGTACAAGAACAAGTACAAGAAGCTTCACCCGATAAACAATTATCAGCGTTCAAATTCTCAACTGAACAATTGGCGGCGCGTAAAAACTTTGCTGTCGTCGAATCTGCAAATAGTAGTAATTTTAGTGTTGTGAAGAATGAGCTTTTTTATCTCAGCAAGTTAAATACGCTTCCGTCACTCTCTAAACTCGATTTGAAAACTGGGGAACTAGAAAGTCGTGAGTTAGGTTTAACGTCAGTTTTAGCTCAACTAGATATTCGCCCCGATTTACAAACGATCTTAGTGGTTGAATCGTCATTGTCTCAAAGTAACTTATTGAAAGTGGATGGTCTCACGCTCACTACTAGACAGGTAAATCAGGTGCTTAGCGAAACTCCCTAGATTGAGTTTCCAATTGTGCGAGTAGGTGGGTTTGGTCGATCAACCTGCCAGCTATAATATGTACAACACCGCCATCGCCTCTTTCAAGAATGCCTTTTACTTGCAGTATCTTGGCGTTCATATATGCCTTTTTTTGTTCTCTTGCTGAGGCTTGCCATACTACCACATTGATATTACCCGTATGATCCTCCAAGGTGATGAACGTGACACCGGCAGCGGTACCAGGACTTTGTTTGCCAGTAACAAGGCCTATCACACTAATTAATGTTTGATGAGGGACGTTCGCCAAGTTATTTGCCGCATGGAACTTGGGTAGTAAGTTGGCTTCGCCTAATAAGGCAATAGGATGTAAATCGATAGAGAGTCCTGTACTGGCATAATCTTCAACGAGGTCATCAAATAATGAAGGCTGTTTAGCATAGGTGTCAGTCGCCTGGCTATGTTGAGCGAATAAAGGTAATTCCATTACGGAGTCCATTAATTCCCATCGAGCTTGATAGCGATTATCAGCCATAGTGGAAAAAGCATTTGCACTCGCCAGTGCCTGTAAACAGGGGGAAGGTAAACCTAACTGACGTATTTGATCTATGTTCGCGTAACCTTCTTTTGGGCGGCACTTAATCAGGGTTGCGATTGAATCCGACTTCAAACCCTTAACTAATCGCAAACCCATACGAATACATAAATCGCTACTGTGCTTGTGTGAGTATGGCGCTTGAGATTGAGACGAAGGCTCTGGTTCACTAAAGACCTGCAAGCTATGATTAGCATCGGATTGATTGACACAAAACCCTAGCACGCCGACGTGATGATGTTTCGCATCCTGAATAATTTGCGAAGGTGAGTAGAAACCCATAGGCAAGCTATTCAGCAAACCAACATAGAAGGCTTCAGGATAGTAATGCTTTAACCAAGCTGAGACATAGGCTAAAACCGCAAAAGATGCTGAATGTGATTCGGGAAATCCATATTCACCAAAGCCACAAATTTGCTCAAACAGGCGCATCGCATAATCATGGCTGTAACCTCTTTCGGTCATGCCGTCAGTCAATTTTTGTTTGAATTTAAATAAGTCACCGTTTTTCTTCCAACTGGCCATTGCGCGTCTTAAGCCATCTGCTTCGCCTCCGCTAAAACCTGCGGCTACCATTGCCAACTGAATCACTTGTTCCTGAAATATAGGGACGCCCATAGTGCGTTTTAGCACTTTCTCAACTTCGGGGGACGGGTATTCAACGTGCTCCTTGCCATCACGGCGGCGCAAATATGGGTGAACCATGTCGCCCTGGATAGGACCGGGCCTAACAATCGCAATCTGTACTACGAGATCGTAATACTCCTTCGGCTTCAGGCGCGGCAGCATGCTCATTTGTGCTCGTGACTCTATTTGAAAAACGCCCACGGTATCGCCTTGTTGAATTTGCTTATAAACTTGAGGATCATCGGGAAGCGCGGTGATAAAAGGAATACTGTAATCATGCCCATAATGCTGTTTGATCAAGCTGAAGCTTTTGCGAATAGCGGTAAGCATACCTAGGGCGAGTACATCGACTTTCAGCAGTTTCAAAGTTTCTAAATCGTCCTTGTCCCATTGAATGACGGTTCTGTCTTGCATCGATGCGTTTTCAATAGGCACCATTTCATATAAAGGACCTGCTGAAATAACGAAGCCGCCAACATGTTGTGACAGATGCCTTGGAAACCCAATCAGTTGTTCAACTAAATGAATGAAGTGCTTGCCGTTGGTGGAGTCGGGATCGATGCCCAGTTCGCTTAGTTGTGATTGCCAGCTGAGTTCGCGGTCACGGCGGTTGACGTTCTTAATGAAGTAATCCAAGTCGGTGCTATTTACGCCAAGCACTTTGCCCACTTCTCGCAACGCGCTTTTGAAGCGATAACATACAACGGTAGCCGCAATGGCCGTTCGTTCACGGCCATATTTAGCGTAAATGTATTGAATCACTTCTTCACGTCGTTCGTGCTCAAAATCGACATCGATATCAGGTGGCTCGTTACGCTCTTTAGAAATGAAGCGCTCAAACAGCACGCTAATCTGGCGAGGATCGACAGCGGTAATTTCTAGGCAATAACACACAATAGAATTCGCTGCGGAGCCTCTTCCCTGATATAGAATGCTTTGAGACTTAGCGAATTGCACAACATCATAAATGGTGAGGAAAAAGTACTCATAAGCTTGTTCATGTATCAGCTTCAATTCCTTTTCAATAGTCGCACGGATATCTTCACTGACACCGTCGGGAAAGCGCCTTTCAATGCCTTGCTCAACCAATACTCGCAAGTATTCCGAAGGAGTGTATTTTGCAGGCAGTATTTCCGCAGGGTATTGATACGCGAGTTCTGATAAATCAAAAGTGCAGAGCTTGGCGACTAATACAGAGTTGTCTAACCATTCTTTGGGATACAAGTTGGCAAGTTTGTTTAAGGGACGCAAGCAAGCTTCTTGGTTTGATAAGGCATCGCGACCGAGTTCATTAACTAGCTTTCCTTCGCGAATAGCATGTTGGCAATGCTGTAATGCTTGTCGGTTTGGATCATGCATGAGTGCGCAGGAGGTGGCGATGATGTCAAAATGAAAGTGTTCAGCGAGGGCTTCGCAGTGACTGATATACTGGTACTCGTTTGCCGTTAGCCAGCGTTTTACTCCCAACCATACTCGCCCAGCGTAGTGCTTGTTGAGCCAACGCGCCCAATCGTGATCTTGAGCCTCTTCTCCGCTAGGCAGCCAAATGCACAGACAGTGCTTAATCGACTTTAAGTCCCACTCGCTGAGTTCGTATTCACCTTTATCTGCGCGTCTACGTGCATTTGTGATAATGCGACAACATTCGCTATAAGCCGCTTTGGTAGGGCATAGCAGAACGATGGTGTTGCCATTGAATACAAACTTACTACCGACAATCATTTTTATCGGTAAGTGATGTTGGGATATTTCGGCATAGGCTCGCACAATCCCAGCCATTGAACATTCATCGGTGATCGCAATGGCTTTGTATTGCAAAAAGTAAGCTTGTCGCACCAATTCTTGCGGATGTGACGCCCCATATAAAAATGAAAAGTTGCTTTGGCAGACGAGTTCGGCAAAAGCAACATGCCGCTCGGGTTTAGATAAAGTAGCCATGTATAAACCACTCATCGTCGAAGGTTCTAAATATCCAAAGCTGTTGGCCTTGGAGGCTCTCGGCTAGGAAGTAGTCGCGTTGAATTTCGTGATTATCCCACCAACCTGAGGCGATGCGCTCGGGGCCATCAATAATGCTCACTTTGCTGTTAAGGGCGATAGGTGTTTGTAGTAGAAAACCCGGTCGGTCTAAAAACACAGGTTTTTTGATTACACTCTGTTTTGTGTTCTTACTGGGCAGTTCCGCAGGTAATTGGGTGCAACATTCTGGGCGATAATCATCATGATAGTGCAGGCGTTTTATTTGTTGTTCACCTAGCTTGGCTTTCAATCGAGATAACAAAGTCATGGCGGCCACATGAGTAGACTTCTCGCTAAAAAAGTCACTCTCACAGCCGTCAGCCTGCTCTATTTTTTCGCATTGAATGGTAATACCGTAAACACCCGAACTCAGCGCGAGATACTCAAATCGTAACTCGATAATATCTAGCCATTGAGCACTTTTATATATAGGTAAAGCGCTATTGATGACTTGTGTAATAGGCTCGTGTTCGCGTTGAAAAAGAGTGATGTGAATGCTTAAGGCTAAACCATTGCGTACTAATAAATACGCTTCGAGCGCGTCAAGGCACTTTCGAATAACAGGGAGTAATCTGGCCGTGAGTTCAATGTCATATAAGAGCTCAAGGTAATGTTCATAGCGTTGCGCGGGTTGGTAAAAACGTAGTTTTGCAGCAGACTCACCGCGCAACTCAGACATTATCTGTAAGCTAAATTTAGATACTCTACTGGCGAAGGCGGATAAAGGCTGCTCAAATAAATCAGCAATACTCTTAATCCCAATACGTTGCAATTTCTCGATGTCTTTTTTATCAATGTCGGTCAGCAGCAGCGAGCATTGTTGCAGTTTTTGCTGAATAAGTTTTTTGTCATCACTCATAAACGCCTGCTCATGTTTGGCAATGAGTTTCGCGACATTGACGGAGTAAGCACTGGCGTAATAAAAATCATAAGCTTGCAGACGAATGACGCCCTGAATAACTTGCCAGTATTGGTTCAAGCTGCCATATAAACGTAGCATGTTCTGAGCACGTAAAAACAAGCCTGAGGGCTCATCAATCACAATGTCTGAGGTAACCAGGTAAAGTTGATTAGCAAGCTCTTGTAGCGCCTGTAGAGCAATCGCCTCTTTATATTCACTCACGACTAAGTGACTACATATAATACTGGCACTGGCAAGTCCCATGCCTTTCTTGATGCCGAGCTTTTGGGCTTGCTTATTCAGTTGTAGTACTTGATTTAACTTGGGATCGTAGACGATTTGAGCGGGTGGCTCTTCCATTACAGTTTGTTTATCGGCAAGCTTTAATGCTTCGGCGTGTGCTTGCTGAATATTGAGCTGCAAATTAGGTAGATATAAATATATCCACAATGAGGAAGTATCAAACTGCATCGTTATTGCTTAGCTAGTTATTGGCATTAAACGCAACGACGTTATGCGAAGGTTTTGGCTTTGAACGATAACGCATAGGTGAACCTAATTTGGCTTTAAAAGGCACTTTGACGCTAAATGGGGGAATAGGCCAACCCACTTTTTGTTTATTGACGCAAATTTCAACTTGGCTGTTGTGGCGTTGAATAGATAAAGACAAGCTAACAGGTAAGTTCTCTGTTTGTTGCTTTGCATCGCTGAAGAAAAAGCTAAGACAATCACCTTTCAATGCCGCAAGCTCTAACTTCTTAGCCTGCACTTGTTGAAGCTTTGCTTGCCAAATAAAAACGGCACTACAAGCCCCACTTTTTGCGCATTGCTCAGCGCTCCATAATGCCTGTTCAGGGGTATTCGCTTGAATAAATAATACCTGCTCCAAAGCAATACCTTCAGCGATCAAAAACTCGGCATTGAGCAAGTGAGGAGGTGCAATAAATGCATACAAACGTTTTTCTTGCTGCCTACTCACAATCGCTGGAATAACTAAACGTAATTCACCACAACCCATTACGGAAGTAATATGGATTAAACCGGATTGTGGAAAACCACCATTGAGGGCTTCATCGAGTTGCTTATAACCTGTTGCAACACGCTCCTTATGTTGGTCGAGATTAGCCGCAGTCCACACAAGTTGTTTTTTCTGTAAATCATGCAGAAGAGATTTCATTTCCAACCTAATCATAATTAGTTTATCTGTATATCCATACAGTATAAATAATTGTGTTTGATGATCAAGAAATTGTTTTAGAAATACCACGACAAGCCTATTAAAAAAATTAACAAGCTGATTTCAAAAGCTATTTATATCGGGCTAGTGACTTGTTCTTATTCGGCACTCCCTTTGTCATTTTTGCGCCGGCAAGAGCCTCCCAAAAAGCAAGGCAAGCACAAACATAACGCGTTATTTCGAGTGCAGTGTGGATAGTTGGAGATTACTGCTTTCGCGGTAATGACGAGTGGAAGGTTACTGTTTTTTAGTAATGACGAGTGGTTAGCTTACTGTTTTTGCAACAATGACAAGAAGGCAAAAAAAAGCCAGAGCTAGTTATTCACTAATTCTGGCCTTTATTACTAGCTAACTCTTTCTAGGTATTAGAAAGGAAGCGGTATCGGGTTGCCGTTCAATACAGCTTGACCGTCTTGCATAGTAAAGGTCATTTCGTATTCGCCATCAGCAGTGACCGTAATCATGCCTTGCTGAGTGAACATCTCAATCATGCCATCTACTTGTTGAGCAGCAACAGCTTTAATCTCTTCATCAGTCATGCCGGCAGCATTTGGGTTGCTTTGTATCTGGCTAGTAACAACTTGCTGACCAAGCCAAAGTGCCATTGCTTTATCAAGTTTTAGCTTTGAATCAACCACTGCTTTAGATGCCCAAAACGCAGGATCATCAATTGGCTGAGGTAAAGCATCAACGCCAGTCACTTTCCCCATAAACATGCCACTGAAGTTACCTTCACCTACTTTTCCTGACATTTCAGTAATGTTGAATTCAGGTGAAGCTTGTAGTTGAGGTAAAAGTTTCGTCTCAATGATTTCTGCCATCGCCTGTTCCATTTGCGCAGGTTTTGCACTTGCTTCTTGATAGGCTTTAGCAAAGGCTTGTTCTATATTATTGATTTCAGACTTTATAAGTAAGTCACGACCAGAAAAATCAGGCATATCAATAGATTTGATTGAGTAATCCATATCTATATCCATCAACTTACCGTCTTCACTTTTCTCTGTGAGCACATCAATCAGTAAGTTGTCTAGTTTTACATTTGTGTCCATCATAGGCATATCGAAGCTGATAGATTCAATACCAAACTGACCAACTGAGTCGTAAAATTCGCTTCTCATAGCAGCCATCCAATCACCTTCAATCTTTGACTCTAAGGTAATGGCTTTAATTTCAAATGTGACACCTTCAGCAACTAGTTTCACTGACTCCGTTAAACCGGAATATGAGGCATTACTGGAAGATAATGTACCTTGACCATTCCAGCCACTGACAGCGATTTCTTCACCGTCATTATCTTCGGAAATCACGGTAAAAGAAGGCATTTTATCTTCGAAGCTAGCGCTACCGAATAAGTTAACGCCGCCTTTAACACTGTAGAATTTTTCATCTTCAGCATAAGTTAAAAATTCACGAAATACCGACTCGTCAACTTCAGCTTTCCAAGCAGATAAACCCAAGCCTAAACCGTTGAGGCTTAAGAAAGGACCATGCTGAGCAGTCACATTCACTTTTGCTGATAAGTTTTCGAAGTTTTCCATATCGGAATCACTCAAGCCCAAATCTGCAAACATAGCTGGATCAATTCCTACTTTTACAACAGCAGAACTTGAGAACCAACTTGTTTCGCGGCTTTCAATTGTGGCTTTGTACCCAGGGGCGGAATTTACGCTTGCAATGAAATTGTCTAAGCCTTCGTTAATTGCACTACCCGTAAACTTTGGAGCAACTAAGCCAACAATAGCGATAGCGGCTACGGGAATTATAATTTTTTTCATGGCACATCCTTGTTAGGAAATTTGAATAATTGTTATTTTGATTGACGTAAGTTCGCAGTTTACCTGACATGCAAGAATTTGGCGACTGCTTTGCTGTCATATTGACAATGCTTACATTGCAAGACGTAAGCTCAACTTCGACACAAGGTACCGTCATCCTTGCTACAACTTATCGTCATCCTTGCTAAAACTTACCGTCTTCCTTGTTACAACTTATCGTCATCCTTGTTACAACTTATCGTCATCCTTGCGCAGGCAAGGACCTTCCACCATGGGTATTAAACCCAAAAAGATCCCGTCCTTCGACGGGATGACGAGCTTAAGTGACGACAGCTGTGGGCTTGTATTTACAGCAGCTGCGGGCTTGTATTCACAACAGCTGCGGGCTTGTACTTACGGCTAATACTATCTGGTATCTAACCTTTCTCTGCTAGCTTAGTTTGGATGAAGTTCTGGATATTCTTCTCAAGAACAAACAAAGGTACTGAGCCATGTGCTAATACAGCATCATGAAATTCGCGAATATCAAAGGCTTCGCCTAAGCGCTCTTCAGCTTGTGCGCGTAACTGCTTAATCTTAATTTCGCCAATTTTGTATGACAGTGCTTGCGCTGGCCAGGAAATATAACGATCGATTTCAGTGCGTACATTATGTTCAGATAAAGCCGTATTTTCGAGCATGTAATTCAATGCTTTATCGCGACTCCAACCAAACATATGCATGCCGGTGTCGACAACTAAGCGGCAAGCACGCCACATTTCATAGCTCAAACGCCCGAAGTTATCATAAGGGTCGTCATAAATGCCTACTTCTAAACCAAGGTATTCGGAATACAAACCCCAACCTTCACCGAAAGCCGAAATATAAGTTGAACGGCGAACTTCGGGCAATTCATCCATTTCTGCAGCCAATGATATTTGCAAGTGGTGTCCTGGAACCGCTTCATGCAAGGTTAAAGCAGGCAAAGCATACAAAGGACGTTTATCGAGTGCGTAAGTGTTTACCCAATAATAACCAGGTTCATCGTCTGCGCGGGGTGATATGTACCTTCCAGTTGTATACTTGGGCGCAATACTCTCTGGTACCGGCTCAACACCATAAGGTGTACGTGGCAATTTCTTAAACAACTTCGGAAGCTGCGCATCCATTTTTTTAGCAATGTATGACGCTGTGATAATCAAATCTTCAGGAGTTTGTGCGTAAAAACGTGGATCGGTTCGCAAGAAGTCGATGAATTGATTGATGTTGCCGTCAAACTCTAGCTCATCAACGATGGTTTGCATCTCTGCTCGTATGCGTGCTACTTCAGACAAACCTAGCTGGTGGATTTCCTCCGCGCTCATGTCCGTAGTGGTGTAGTGCTTGATGCGGTTTTGGTAAAAAGCTTCGCCATCGGGCCAAGTTTTTACAGAGATATCACGCTTAGCCATCGGAATATAATCATTTGATAGAAAATCGTAATAAGCCTGATAGCTTGCGTTCACCTTCGCTACCACAGCTTCTGCGGCTTTCAAGTTCTCGGTAGTTTTTAATTCCTCAGGCATATTTGCAAAAGCTGTAAAGAACGAGCTTTCACTGGGAGTTTCCGCAATGAATGTAAGAACGGATTCTTCATAACCTTTTAGCACAGCTTTAGGCTGAACTTGGCCCACTCGCATGCCTTCTTGCATATACGCTATTTGCTGTGAAAAATGCGCAGGTATTTCGCGCAAGAGCATCATATAGCTGGCAAGTTGCTCGGCATTTTTAATCTGTGTGTTACTGGCTCTATTGCCAATGCCACTATGAAAACCGTATTCAGATGTAATGGGTACGCGGTACTCTTTAAAATTATGCGTATCAACATAGTTTTGAATGCGATATTTTTGCATGAGTAAGGTGATATTGTCGGAGTCAGACAATTGCTTTTCGTCAATTTTTTCCAAGGCGTCTAAGAAGCTTTGAAATTTAGCCGCTTCAGCATCTAAGGCTTCGATGCTGATATCGCTCAATGCCCGCGTTGGAGTTAATCCTCGGGATTTTGCTAGGCTTGGAGAAATCGACAACTCATATTGCCAAATATCATCAAGCAAGGCATGAAACTTTTCAGACGAATGGCTTTTTACCACTTCTACTTTCGCGGAAACTTGCTTTGGTGCTTCGGGAGCAGTTGAGCCACAGGATGCGACAGATACTGCCATTGCAATTGAGTAAACCAGCTTTTTCATATCACGCTCTTATTTTGTTATTTTTTAGGAGTATAAATTGGGCTACTAAGCGCAGCCACTTTATCCGATAGCAAGGTTATTTTTGCACTGCCTTGCTTTTTAACTTGATCGATTCTTAGTACGTTGTGCATTGGAATATATGTCCGATTCACATCTGCAAACTCATCTTTGAGTTTTTCATGGCTGGGATCTAAGACCAATTCAGTGTGTTTATCCCATACAAACTCAGCAATCTCAACAAAGCCAAATAGACTTCCTTGGCTTAACTCCTTTACATACAACTCGTAACGTTCACCATTGCTGATAAACTGAATACGATACAAAGGTTCTTTATTGCTCATAATATTTCGTACCTGACTCTGTTTCTTTTTTATGTTCAATATTCATAACATACTGATATAGCAACGTTACTTGTTCAGTAGCATGACTTATTCAGAAGGCTATTTACTTACAAAGACTGCTCACTTAAAAAGGCCATTCATTTAAAAGTGCTAAGCTTTAAATTTACTATCGTTTAAAACGCTATTTAACTAACAATAAACTTCAACTCACTCTACAAGGAGGCTTTCACCAATAGCCAAAGTAATAAAGCGCTCATCGCTTATGCCTTTACTCACTTTTTCTTGAGTTAATGCTTTTACTGGTTCCCCGGGCTCTTCAGCTGTCATAGGAAAAGTGCCCCAATGAATGCCAATCGACTTTAGCGCTTTGACATCTTGATGAATCTGTACCGCTTCGCTCGGGTTAACGTGGTATTTCTTCATAAACCACCTTGGCTCATAACCCCCGATAGGAATTAGAGCCAAGTCGACCTTTTCTAAGGCACTACCAATTTGTTTAAACTGTTTATCGTTGTATCCGGTATCACCCGCAAACCAAACAGTAAATCCATTAAAGTCTATTGCCCAGCTAGCCCACAGCGTTTGCAGCCTATCGGACAAGCCCCTAGCTGACCAATGCTGGCTAGGTAACGCTTGGATCTCGGCAGATGAAAATGCGTTCTTTGCGAGGGCCTTACTCCACCAATCCATTTCTGAAATGTCAGTCGGATTCACGCCTTCATCTATCAAATGTGTCTTTAAACCCAGAGGCACAAAAAACTGAATCGGCGACACTTGTTGTGCCGACTTCTGTGCAAGCTGCTCAATACTATCATTATCCAGATGATCATAATGATTGTGACTGATCACTACAATATCAATATCAGGTAACTCATTATAATCCATTGCGTGAGGTACGTAGCGTTTCGGGCCAGCGAAAGAGAGTGGGGAAGCTCGTTCACTGAAAATCGGGTCGGTTAACAAAGTCAGACCATTATGTTGCACAATAAACATTGAATGACCAAGCCATGTTACTAAGGGAGCATCGGCATCATTATTGGCTTGCATCTCACTCTTTGCTTTAAGCCGAGCGATGTCCACTGCTTGAATAGGAACCTGATCAGCTAACGATGCATGATCTGCCCATTCCTCATCGCCTAAAAATCGCATCTCTAAGAAGTCGAAAAAATTCTTGTCATTATCTTCAACATATAAATTCTTGAAGCCGTCCTTGGTGTGATGTGCTTTTCTTGGGTCTACTCCTCCGTTTTCACGGGTATTTGACTCAGTACTTTGACATGCAGATAACAAAATCAAGCATGTAAGGCTAGCCAGAAAACACGAACTGCGTCGCAGAGCTGGATTCATAGTTCAATGCTCGACATTAATTCGCGCATAGCAATGATGACATCGTCTTCGCCGTTTTGAAGAATACTGGAAACAGCAAAACCTTGGGTGAAACAGGTGAGTTGTAGAGCGACAGATTCGATATTGATAGTCGATTTAATTTGTTGGTGTTTTTGAGCTCTCTCTAAACAAGCTATAAAACACAGCTGCAACGAATCGTAATAATGTCGCGCAATAGACTGTACCTTTTCATCATTCCTGCCAAGCTCACTAATACAATTAACTAGCAAACAACCTTGCTTAGAAATCAATTCGTAATAGGCTTGGAAATAATCGTAAATAGCTTGTGTGCCTGAATCTTTGCGTGCAATTAAACTTTCCTGACAGGCCGATAGATTATTCTCAATATAATGCGCGAGTACGGCGTGCAAAAAGCCTTTCTTACTTTTGAATTCAATATAAAAAGCACGTCGATTGAATTGCGTTCGACCGATTATCTCTTCCATTGATGCCTTTGCGTATCCTTGTTCTGTGAAGATATCGACGGCATAAGTCAGAATTTCAGGTAAATCATATTGAGCTTGTTTCGGCATTTTGGGCCTCGTGTCAGCGCGCTTTTTGTGCTTATTCTTTATGAGCACTCTTTATAAGCACTCTAAATATGTAATCTTGTCGGTACTTTTACAGAAATAGCGGGTGCTTCGAGTTACAAGAATATACATTCTTTCATTCAACTATTACTTTATATAGCAGGCTTTCACCAAAAAACCAAATCTACTCATTACTTTTGAGCGCTGAAACTCACCTTCCAACAAGGTTTACACCTAAAAAAGAAATGGAAATGTTACACAATATTTCAAAATACCGTGCGGCGAGAAATTTGCATTGATTTTGTGATATAACATCGTCGTAAAATAGCGGGTAACAGGAATATAGCGTTGCTTGACTATGTTTAAATAATGCAAATTGGAATCGACTACAGATACATTATTTGCATACGAGCTAATTTGCACACGAGCTAATTTACAAATAGACAAATTTACGAACAGATTGTATTCACTTACAAGCTTATTAACTATCGAGAGCCTTAAGCGCTCCTCTCTATGGAATTTTATATGAAACGCCCTACAAAGCTTATGCTTAAAGTCACATTCGCAGCTATTGCTAGCGCATTGGTTTTAGGTTGCTCATCTACTTACCAATCTTCAGCGAACAAGGCTTCTTTCGTTCCTGAGCCAAACATTGCTAACATCAAATCTCACATGAGCTTTTTAGCTGATGACTTGTTAGAAGGGCGTGAAACAGGTTCAAGAGGTCATGAAGTGGCTTCATTGTACATTGCCGGAGAGTTTGCGAAGTATGGCTTGCAGCCTGCCGGCGATGAAGTCGATGGCAAGACAAGTTACATACAGCGAATTAACTTTAGAAAAGGCTTGTTAGTGCAGGCTTCGCCAAGCTTTATGGTGAAAGGTCCGAAAGAAAGCTTTGAATTGTCATATCCGGACGACTTTTTAAATAGTCCAGATTTAGTGACTACAAAATCAGAGGTGAGTGCGCCAGTGGTTTTTGTTGGCTATGGTGTAGTTGCTCCAAACCTAAATCACGATGATTATGCTGGTTTGGACGTTGAAGGTAAAATAGTGGTGGCCTTAACAGGTAAGCCTAAGTCTTTTCCTTCAGAGGAAGGCGCGCACATTGCCTCAAGCTCACAAAAAGCAGCCTATGCTGTTGAGCGCGGTGCCGTAGGTTTTATTACCTTAACTACGCCAAGTAACGAGAAGGCTAGACCTTACAAAAACTCACTTAATTACATTTACTCTCCACGCATGCGTTGGGTGCAAGATGATGGTATACCTGCCAACGTTAACCCTGAATTGAAGGGCGGCGCTTACTTGAGTTTGCCTGCAGCTGAGAAACTGTTCGCTCAAGGTCCCACTCCAATAGCGGATGTTTATGCTCAACTAGAAAAAGATGAGTCTCCAAAAGGCTTTGACCTTCCTGTTACAGTTAGCTTAAAGCGAGAAACTACACATGAAGAACTTTCTAGCCCGAATGTGGTGGGTATTTTAGAAGGTAGCGATCCCGTATTGAAGAATGAATATGTGGTTTTTTCTGCGCATTCTGATCATATCGGTATTTCAAAAAGTGTGAAGAAAGACAAAATTAACAACGGTGCGATGGATAATGCCAGCGGTACATCTGTGTTGATGGAAACAGCACGTATGTTTGCTAATTTACCAAAAGCACCTAAGCGTTCTATTATCTTCATTGCGGTAACAGGCGAAGAGAAGGGCTTGTTAGGTGCAGATTACTACGCTCGCAACCCGACTGTACCAAAAGGCAGTATGGTAGCCAACGTTAACTTAGATATGCCTATTCTCACTTATGAATTTGCTGATGTTATTGCCTTCGGTGCCGATCACAGCACAATGAAGTATTCAGTGGAAGCAGCGGCTAAAAGTGTTGGTCTGACTCTAAGTGATGATCCATGGCCACAACAAAACCTATTTACACGTTCTGACCATTACAGCTTCGTTAAACAGGGCATTCCTGCAGTATTTTTAGTACCAGGTTTGCAATCTAAAGATCCTGAAGTGGATGGCAGTAAAGTATTCGGAGAGTTTTTATCGACTCACTACCATAAACCAAGTGACGATATGAACCAGCCATTCAAATGGGAAGCGGCTGATACCTTCACTAAAGTTAACTTTCAAATTGGTTTAGCGTTGGCAAATCAGCCAGAAAAACCAAGCTGGAACGAGGGTGACTTCTTTGGAGAGACCTTCGCTAAGTAGAAGAAAAGCTCTGAGCTCCCCTAATTTCCCGTTCGAAAACGTGCGTTAAAACAAGCACCTTATTAAAAACGTCCAGGAAATTAGGGTGAACTAATGTAGAATTTTATCACGCATAAAATTCTGCTAAGCTCATGCTCAATTACCATATTAGATGTAAAATATGCAGACTGTTCACTTTGACTTGCCCCATTTGTATTACTTACCTCAGTTTATGCCTGTTGTTCAGGTACTGCGTAATAGTGGTGCGGAATTGTCGGTGACTCTTTATGCTGATAGTGATGCACTGAATATTACGAAAGAATCCGTTGCTAATGAAGGTTTGAGTTACGTCATTGTTGATGATGAAAAGCAAGCCCTTGAACATTATCGAAC
The DNA here is from genome assembly GCF_047250385.1 of Glaciecola sp. MF2-115. Classification (NCBI taxonomy): domain Bacteria; kingdom Pseudomonadati; phylum Pseudomonadota; class Gammaproteobacteria; order Alteromonadales; family Alteromonadaceae; genus Glaciecola; species Glaciecola sp. MF2-115. Next base: position 21,651 of record NZ_JBLBVM010000031.1, on the reverse strand, counting down.
AAGCAAGCCGGACTGGATTGTTTTCGGAAATGCGCCTTGTATTTCATACGCTATGCTTAAGAAAGACGGAATCAAGCTAGCCTTTATGCAACATGGTATTGGCCCAAAATCTTGCTATTATACAGCCAGTGAATTTCCATTTGACGTGAGATTTGTTGAAGGGGAAACTCGAAAAGAGCGTTTGCAGGAGATGTTTCCTGACGGCACCTTTGTTGATGTGGGTTATGCTAAGTTAGATCCACTATTTAATGATGCCGAAGATACGATATCTCTAAAATCCTTAGGTTTAGACCCGAGGAAGAAAACACTCCTATATGCTCCTACATTTTATCCTTCAAGCATAGAGTGTTTTAGTAAAGATTGGCCAGCAGAGTTAGCCAACTACAATCTAATTATAAAGCCTCACTTCTTCAGCCTCACTAAATCTAAATATGCTAAACAAAAAAAGATTCTCGAAAGTTGGTCGAAGTTTGAGAACGTGTATCTTTGTTCCGTCGACTCTTACTCACTAATTCCTTTCATGCAGTTTGCGGATATTCTTCTATCTGAAGCTTCGTCGACTGTGTTTGAGTTTGCAGCACTAGACAAACCAATTGTGTGGTGCGATTTTTATCGAGTCAGATGGAGTTACCGAGGTATATTCAAATATAGACTTGCGCAGAGAATGGATGAAGACCTCAAATTATTCGATTTGATCTGCGATCGAGCAAAATCACCCAATGAAGTACTTTCAAAGATTGAACATTGTATAAAAAATAGAAACGAAAAATCGGATGTGAGATCTGAGCTGACGCTTTCAATGGCGGGCAAAACCGATGGACAAGTTAGTGAACGTATTGTTAACTATTTGCTGGCGAATTAAACCCGCAACCTATTAAATTACTCGATGTCTTTAATGACTTCGATGATTTCCGTTGTAGATATAGAAGGTGTTCTTGGTAGATATTTGACTTCACAAATGTCTTTAAATTCTTCAAACTTGCCCTTCCAGTCATCGCCCATCACTAAAATGTCGGCTTGATGTTCGATAATATATTCGCGTTTCAAATCTAAAGACTCTTCAACGAACACTTGATCCACATATCGAATCGCATGAAGGATATTCATTCTGCTTCTTAAGGGATAGACTGGATTACGGCCTTTCTTGCTGAAGTTCAGTTGATCCGATGAAATGCCAACGACAAGGCGGTCGCCCATCTCTCTGGAACGACGCAGTATGTTCACATGACCAGAGTGAAATACATCAAAAGTGCCAAAAGTAATTACCGTTTTCAAAGTCACTTCCTTTTCGGATAGTAGATTCAATTTATCCAAGCTACCTTGCCTTTAAGCAAAGTACCTACAAGTACTAGCCTAATGCTTAGTTAGCTAAATAATGGTTTTTAATCGCCGCCCAATGCTCGCCAAATTGATGGGTTGGAGTGCGTTGGAATTTAGTACGAACAAACTGGTTGATTTTTCCGTCTACAAAACAAATAAGCATATTGGCCAAAATGGCTTCGTCTACATCCAAGGATTTGCCTTCACGTAATTTACGTTCACGCAAAATTTGCTTAAGTTGCGATTCTAAACGTTCGAACAGCTTTGCGATGCGATCACGCAAACGCTCTTGCTCGCCCATTAAGGCGTCACCATTTAATAAACGAGTAATCCCTGGATTCTTTTCAGCGAAACCGAGAATGAGATGCAAGATAAGCTGGCAACGCACAGCTGCTTCTTTCTCTTCATCCATGATTTTATTGATTCGGGAGAAGAGGGTTTCTTCAATGAACTCAATCAAACCTTCGAACATGCGGGCTTTACTAGGGAAGTGACGGTATAAAGCCGCTTCTGAAACACCGACTTGCTCTGCTAATTTAGCGGTCGTAATTCGTTGACCATGACTGTTTTCTAACATTCCAGCGAGAGCTTGCAGGATCTGAGCGCGCCTGTTAGGTCGTTTTGTTGCGGGCATGATGGTACCTATTTGCTTTTCTTATTATTTTGGATCGTTGAATACTCATTATTCAACAACTTCAGCAACTCAATTGCTAGTGAATATTTACTAGCAGCAGGCAGGCTGATTTTATTATCTGTTGTGATGACCGTTAATGCATTTCGGTCGGAATTAAATCCTAACTCAGATGATGACACATCATTCGCTGCGATCATATTTAATTTTTTACGCTCAAGCTTGTTTCTTGCATAGGCTTCAACGTCATTTGTTTCAGCAGCGAAACCTAGCGTGAAGGGCGGATTCGTTTGGGCTGCTACGGTTTTAAGAATGTCTGGGTTTTGTTCGAATGAAAGCGTTAATGTGCCTTCCTTCTTCTTTACCTTGTGCGTGGGGACATCCGCAAGCCTGAAATCAGCAACTGCCGCACAGGCAATAAATATATCTTGCTGTTGTATGTTACCCATCACTGCATCGTGCATCTGTTGAGCACTAGTGACTGAAACTACATCCACATTTGCTGGTGGTTTAATGCTCACGGGGCCTGATACAAGAGTAACTTGAGCGCCCATTTTTCGAGCTGCTTCAGCCAAGGCATAACCCATTTTCCCAGAACTGTGATTGGATATATAACGAACAGGATCAAGTGCTTCGCGTGTTGGTCCAGCGGTGATCATTATTTTCTTACCTGCAAAGATAGCGTCCGCTTCGCTCACATCGGAAAAATAGTCGGCAATAAAACTGACGATATCTTCAGGCTCCACCATGCGACCATAACCAATATCACCACAAGCTTGTTCACCGCTAGCGGGGCCTATTTGCAATACGCCACGCTCTTGCAGTTTTTGAATGTTTTCTGTTGTAGCGGGTGCTGCCCACATTTGTTGATTCATTGCGGGAGCAATTGCGATAGGTGCGGCAGTGGCTAAGGCGAGTGTTGTCAGCAGGTCGTCGGCAAGGCCATGTGTGAGTTTGGCCATCACATTAGCGGTTGCTGGCGCAATTACAAATATGTCTGCCCAGCGAGCTAATTCAATATGCCCCATCGCCGCTTCAGCATCTTCATCTAATAAGCTATTACTTATTTTATTACCAGAAACTGCTTGTAAGGCCAAAGAGCTAACAAATTCTTTTGCAGAATCCGTCATTACGACTCTGACATTTGCACCCTGAGCAATTAGTTTACGAACAAGATCGGGCGTTTTGTATGCGGCAATACCACCGCTAATACCAAGTAAAACATTCTTTTGTTCAAGTTGCATATTTTGCTATTGCGAGTACAACTGTGTGCTGCACTCGTTCATCAAAGGAGTAGATGAATGTATTGTGACAAAGTTAACCAAGGAATGGAAATATGAAAATCACAAATTGGCCCCAATATGAGCGTCCAAGAGAGAAATTATTGCAATTCGGAGCGCAAACACTATCGGATGCTGAGTTATTAGCGATTGTTTTGCACACCGGTGTGAAAGGTAAGAATGCAGTTGAATTGGCCCGTGAAGCCCTTGTTTCATATGGTTCGGTGCGCGCTTTAATGAGTGCTAGTAAAACCCAGCTAACAGCTACCCTAGGTTTCGGTGCTGCAAAATATGCCACATTGACGGCGTGCTTTGAATTAACTCGTCGCTCATTAGCTGAGAATTTGCTAAAACCGCATAGTTTTACTCAAGCTGATGCCGCATCCACATACTTACTCGCGGAACTGCGAGACAAACCTCACGAAGTTTTTTCAATGTTGTTGCTCGATAGCCAACATCAACTCATTGCTTTCAGGCAAATGTTTAAGGGCACTATTAATAGCGCGGCAGTTTATCCTCGAGAACTCGTCAAACAGGCGCTAGAAGACAATGCTGCTGCTGTTATCCTAGCGCATAACCATCCAAGTGGAGTGGCAGAACCTAGCCAAGCAGATATTCAAATTACGGATAGAATTAAGCGCGCCATGGAATTAATTGATGTTAGGGTGCTCGATCACTTTGTGATCGGTGACGGAACTGCGGTATCATTCGCGCAACGAGGATTGTTGTAGCAAAATATCGCACATGAAAAAATGGAAAATCTACTTAATTAATTTGGCGAGGTCTACGGATAGACTAGCGGCCTGTGCACGTCAGTTTGAAGAGCATGAGCTGTCTTTTGAGCGTATTGAGGCGATTGATGGTGACAAATTGTCACCTGCTTCAATAAGTGAAATCTATGATTTTAGCCATTCGTCTTATCACAAACATATGACCAATGGAGAAATTGCCTGTTACTTAAGTCATGTTAAAGTTTGGCAAAAAGTCGTCGATGAGCAGTTGGATTACGCTGTTATCTTAGAAGACGATATTTTGTTGAAAGATGATATTTTAGAAGGGCTTGAGGCTGTCCACCAAATTCAACAACCTTGGGACTTGATTAAACTTGCTGAGGCTCCAGAGAAACGCAAAGTAGTGCATCAATATCCCGTTGATGATTTTTCTTTAGTAACCTATAACAAAGTGCCTATAAGATGTTGCGCACAGGTCATTAGCTTGTCAGGGGCAAAAAAGTTACTCGCAAAAAGTGCGAATGTAACAAGGCCTATAGATATTGAACTACAGTATTGGTGGGAATCTGATTTAAATATATTTGGTCTAAAACCTTACATAGTGAAACCGAATCAAAACTTAGTTAGTGAAATTGATCGAGAGAGTAATCGAAAAAAAGCAAAACAAAGCTTCCCAAGGAAGGTAGTAAGCGGATTTTATTTTCTCTTTAAGAATAAAAAAGAGCTTAGTAAGCGACTCGAACAATTATCTAAATAAGAATCATATTTATCGTTTTTCACTGTTATTGTGTATAAAAGAGGCTCTAATTCACGATATTTTCAAAAAGATCGCCTAAAAGAGAAGTTTTTGTTGAATTGGGGTGTCAATTCCTGTATAAAATGCGCCCTCATTATTAAAGACGTTTAACAGCAATTTTTGTTTGCTTGGGTTAGACGGCAAACAGTTTTTCTGGAGACAATAAGATGTCAAAAGTTTGTATAGTTACAGGTAAGCGTCCTGCAGTCGGTAACAACCGCTCACACGCTAGAAACGCGACTCGTCGTCGCTTTTTGCCAAATCTTCAAACTCACCGTTTTTGGGTTGAGAGTGAGAACCGTTTCGTGAAATTACGCTTAACTACTAAAGGTATGCGTATTATCGATAAGAAAGGCATTGATACAGTATTAGCTGACATCCGTGCTCGTGGCGAGAAAATCTAAGGAATTACCATGAGAGATAAAATCAAATTAGTTTCTTCTGCTGGTACTGGTTTCTACTACACCACAGACAAAAACAAGCGTAACATGCCTGGCAAAATGGAGATCAAAAAGTATGATCCTAAAATTCGCCAACACGTTATGTTCAAGGAAGCAAAAATCAAGTAATTAACTTGCATTTTGTCTCCACAAAAACCCGGCTATTGCTGGGTTTTTTGCTTTTTACTACTTTGCTTTTGGGCCAATCTTAGTTTAGATTTTGGTTTTCCACGTTATCTGCTAGACTCACTGCAGACTCCATAACTCATATTTGAGATTTTGCATTACATAACTCAATGAAAACATACAAATTCATATTACTCATTCAGCAAAACTACACCTTCGAGATACTAAGGCCAATGCAGGCTGAAATGAAAGCTCGTGGCGATCAAGTGCTGTGGTTAGCTTTAGGCCGTGATGTAAAAAGTGAGTTATTTGATGAACAAGAGAATGTGACTCGTTCTATCTCTGAGGCAATTGCGTTTAAGGCGGATGCTATATTTGTTACTGGCAACGTCGTTCCAGACTTTATTCCAGGTTTGAAAGTGCAAGTTTTTCATGGCTTTGAATGGAAGAAGAAAGGACACTTTAGAATTCGCGGCTCCTTCGATTTGTATTGCACACAGGGTCCACTATTTACTCGAAAATTTGACGAATTTGCCAAGCAGTATGGTTATTTTGATGTTGTGGAAACGGGCTGGCCAAAAATGGACAACGTTTTTCCCTTACAAAACACAAACACAAAACACGATAGAAAACAGATCCTTTATCTACCTACATTTTCGCCAAGTCTAACTAGCACAACAGACTTGCTACCTGAAATTACAAGGCTCGCAAAAAGTAATGAATATGATTGGGTTGTGAAGTTTCATCCGAAAATGGATAAAGAGGTGATTGCTAAATACGCTCTTATGGCGGAGCAGTTCGATAATGTGAGCGTTTATGCGAAAGCAGATCTCATGAGTCTTATTAAAGCGTGTGACTTAGTTTTATCAGACACTTCTTCTGCTATTGCGGAGTCTTTACTGCTGCGCAAACCGGTGATCACATATCGAAATTCGAAACCAGATGAATTCATTATCGATTTCAATGATCCAAGCCAACTTCAGGCAAATATCGAGAGTGTGTTTACCAATACTGAAACACAAGACAAAAACTTTGACCAGTTTTCTGCAGAGTATCATCCTACCTCGGATGGCAAAGCATCGAGTAGAGTGATTGATGCTGCTATTCAATGTGTTGAACAGGGCCTTAAAGCGAAAAAGAAAAAGCCGGCTAACTTGATTCGAAATTTGAAATTGCGCAAGCAAGAAAATTATTGGCCATGGACTAAATTGTCCTAGGCTTATTGCTATCGTCCAGAATAATAAATGAATGAGGAACCAGCATGGTTCGACTATCTCAAAAAGCGTGGAATAACGTTATCATTTTTGCCATGTTGGCGATGATCTTGATGCTTAATCTAAGTAGCTTTAAACAAAATGATTCAGATTTATCTCAGCCCATTATTGAAGAGGGCGGCATTTTACTGAGCTTACAAATCGACCAAGATGTTATTGAGCGGGCGGGTCAAACATGGCGGTTTTCATCTTCGAGCCCAGCATTATCCTCACAAGCAGATGTGAGCGCCCTTCAGTTAGCTGCTTTGGTCGATAACTGGCAGCGCGCCCTAGTTAAATCTCAAAATGATGTAGCGGCAGAAGCATTGCAGCCACCTGATCATGTTGTGGTTCTCTGGTTGGCGGGGGAGCGCAATGGACGTGTGTTGCCAATTAAAACGATCAATCAACAAACTTACTTAATGTTCAACGATGAAGTCATGTTATTGGACTTCCCAACTGTTGAGCAACTTACACAGTGGTAACTTAATCTATGCCTGAATTACCTGAAGTCGAGGTCACCAAACTCGGAATAGCCCCTTTCTTGGAAGGCAGTATCATCAATAAGATTGTGGTTCATCAACCACAACTAAGATGGATGGTGCCGGATGAAGTACAGTTAGCTTGCCAGCAAAAAATTAACTCAGTTACACGTCGTGCAAAGTACTTATTTATTAATACAAATGTAGGTGCCTTAGTGATGCACCTAGGTATGTCGGGAAAAATGCGCGTTGTAGATACGTCACTACCTAAGCAAAAGCATGATCATATTGAGATCGAACTGAAAACTGGCAAGAAGTTGGTATTCAATGATGCACGGCGCTTTGGCTCGTGTTTATGGCAGGCAAACACAGAAGCACCTTTGAAAATCTTACGTTCACTTGGACCTGAGCCTCTAACAGACGACTTTGATGCAGATGTTTTGTTTAGCAAGTCGCGCGGTAAGTTATCACCGGTCAAAAGCTTCATCATGGACAATGCAGTTGTTGTGGGCGTTGGAAATATCTACGCCAATGAATCCTTGTTTAAATCAGGTATTGATCCCAGAAGAGCTGCAGGTAAAGTGAGTCTGAAACGCTATCAGCTACTGACTAAAAATATTAAAGAAGTATTAGCCGATGCAATAAATCAAGGTGGTACCACGCTTAAAGACTTTGCTCAAGCTGATGGGAACCCGGGCTACTTCGCTCAGAAGCTTTTGGTCTATGGCCGCAAAGGTGAGGAGTGCGACGTTTGTCAGACGCCGATTCGTTCGGTGGTTATCGGGCAACGCAATACTTTTTATTGTATTCATTGCCAGAAGTAAACGTTTCTCAAAGTAGCTATTAACCAAAGTAGTTATTTATCAAGGTTGTTATTAACCAAAGTTGTTATTAACCAAGGTTGTTATTAACTACAGTAGTCATCGACCAAATTAGTTATCAGCTAAAAAGGCTTATGACTTACTCAGAAACAGGGTGTAATCGATTCTTCAATGCATCCCTAACATGAGGCGAGCAAAACTCACTAACGTCACCGTTATGCAAAGCGACTTCCTTAACAAGGGTTGAAGAAATAAACGAGTTTTCTTCGGAAGGAGTCAAAAAGACGCTTTCCAGATCGCGATTAAGTCGACGGTTCATATTGGCTAATTGAAATTCAAATTCGAAGTCGGATACGGCACGCAAGCCTCGAATGAGGATGTTCGCACCTTCGGTTCGAGCTAGGTCCGCAAGCAAACCAGTAAATCCTTTCACTTCCACATTCGGCAGATGCTCTGTGGCCTCTTTGACTAAGGCGACTCGCTCGTCCAAGGTGAATAGAGGTTGCTTGTTAGGATTATAAGCAACCGCTACCATGACATGAGAGAACATTTTCGATGCTCTGCCTATCAGGTCAGCATGACCATTAGTGATAGGATCAAATGTGCCAGGGTAAATCGCTTTTATTTGTGTCATCCCTACTTATGCCTGTGCTGTTATTTTAAAGTGGAGACAGACAGTAACTGAAAGCTGACAATAATTGCAATTATTTATCGATATTAAGTGTTTAACTGTATGCCAATGCGATAATATTAGCACTGGAATTTTATATTAATATGGATTGGTAAAACTTCGTGAATTTTCGTTTCTTCGCTATTCTCTTTTTCTCCTTTGTGTTTTCCTGTGCAACGCAAGCTTCGCCTTGGGTTGGGACGGTTGACAAACAATTGCATTATGACCTTCAAACGTTACAAGAATGGGGCTATTTAGACGCTACTGTTCTTACTTACCCTGTGCCGTGGAAAGGTGTTGCAGATCAAATATTAGCTTTAGATATAAGTGAAATGGCAAGCATGCCAAAACAGGCTGCACAACGTCTAAGTCATTACCTTAACTTACAAAAACGCGCACAACGCAGAACTTTTGTTGAAATACAGGGCGCGAGTGACGAACCCAGACTCACTTCTTTTGACGGCATCAGTGATATCAAAGCTTCACTAAAAATAACCAATGAGTTTTACTGGAAACGATTTAGTGGTCAATTAAGTATCAATTACCAAGCTGGTGGCGAAAAGAACTTAGACAATAGTTTTCTGGCCTATCAGTTCGGTGACTGGAATATACGCGCAGGCTCCATTGATCAGTGGTGGGGACCAGCTCAATCGAGTAGTTTAATTCTATCGAATAATACGCGCCCCATTCCTACCGTAGCCCTATCGCGTTCAGTCGCAACGGCATCAGACAGCCCCTGGTTATCATGGATGGGCCCTTGGTATTTCACTACACAATTAGGTCAACTAGAAAGTGAACGCGCAGTACCAAACACGAAGCTATTTTTAAGTCGATTCACCATCAGCCCCTTCGAACGTTTTGAATTTGGCGCGTCATGGGCAGCCATGTGGGGTGGTGATGGCCAGCCAAGAAGTTTGGGCACCTTTATCGATGTGATTACCTTTCGTGGCGTTTGCATTAACGAATTAGATGAATGTGAAGATTCACAAATAACCAAGCAAGGTAATCATTTAGCCGGTTTTGATATGAAATACAGTTTTCATTTCTTAGACCGCCCAATATCTGTTTACGCACAACGTATTGGTGAAGATGCGGTGAGCGGTGTCAATATCACTGACCAAGCAACCTTATTTGGTGTGTCAACTTACATTGCTAATACAAAAGTGTATCTTGAAAGCAGTGATACAAACATCGCTTGTGCTGGCGATGGCAGCACGATCACAAACTGCTATTACGAAAATGGCGTTTATTCAAGCGGTTATCGTTACAGAGGCAGGGCAATTGGCAGCACTTTCGACAGTGATGCAAAGCAAATAACCTTAGGCGCCAATATACGCTTCGATGGCGGTGCAATCGCAGAGCTCGTCTTACGCAAAGCTGAGTTGAATCCTGATGGCACAAGACCTTCACCTGTCCTGACGGATGACGTCACCGAAGATCTTATCCAATTGAGTGGTTTCTATCAGCGCCCGTTCGGAAATTGGTTATTAAAAGCCGGTGGTAGCATAGAGTCACGCCAGTTCGTCACTGAAGATGATGATGTCGAAGCCTTGCTATATTTAAATGCTACCTATGTATTTGATTAAGTAAAAAGAGAGGATTGCTCGACTTAAACTTCCCGCGTCCATACCCAATATTCAGAAGCTGAGTTAAAAGAGTTTGCATGTATGGTGAAGCATATTGAGCCAAAGCACAGATAAGCACCTCACTTAACGGTGGTAACCAGCCTCAATAAAACCCCAGCAGTCATCATCATAGTAATATGTCGAGAACTTAGCTTTTTGCTTTTCTAGTGAACGTTTGAACCTTTCTAAATTAGCCTTTTTCCATTGTTCACCTGTGCGGATCTTACATCCGTCGAAATCTAACAAATAAATATTGATAGCAGCCAATTCGGCCTCTTCTACTGGAACTTGCTGCAAGAGGACATTTTTAACGTTAATGTCGTAGTGGCAGGCTTGTAGATCGTGCATTTGACGCAGGGTCGCGCCTATTTGTTTCCAAACTGATGGCTCTAGTGGGCTTTGCAAAATGAAATCATGCAGTTCTTGAGCATGGTCAATTGCACCAGTAATGATATCTGCAGTGTAAGTAAAAGCTGAGCGAGTGACTTTAGCCGCAAGGGGCTTGGCGACTTTTAGCCCAGCGTTATACAAACTCGTTAGCAAACTTAATTCTTGAAACGGGCGTGTCTTTTCCAAGCCAGGGTAGATAAACGTGTCTTTGGATAATTTTGCGATTAAGCCACCACGATAGTAGTGGCGCAAAACACATTGCTCTTGAAAGGCTTCGAAAAAATACACCGTACCGCGACCAGTGGCAGTGTTCGTGATTAAATTCTCTGCTTTCAAATAAGCGGGATTGAAAAGTTTATGTGTACTATCAAGGTGATCGTCCAAGGAGTTATTTAAAGGTGCCCAGGGACTTTGCTTTGGTAGCAAAATAAACTGATTTTTTCCAAGGGGAAAAGTCTCGATCAATGGCATTTTAATGGTGTGCGCTTCAAAAACTAGCAATATGGTGTAACATATCAAAAAATCATGCACTTAGCCTAATGGAATTCAATTGAGCCAAGCTTTTCAACTTTGTATTTTACGATTATCAGCCATTGGTGATGTCTGCCATGCCGTTGCCATGGTCACGCGTATTCGTCGTCATCGTCCCGATATAAAAATCACTTGGATCATCGGTAAAATTGAACACCAATTGCTAAAGGGCATGCCCGGTGTTGAGTTTATTGTTTATGATAAGAAAGGCGGCAAGCAAGCAAAACAAGCAGTGAAAGAAGCGCTTGGTGGCCGAACTTTTGATGCACTGTTCGTTATGCAAGTGGCGCTTCGGGCCAATTTGTTATCTCGAGTGGTGAAGGCTAAGCGCCGCATTGGTTTCGATTGGAAGCGCAGCAAAGAAGGTCATTGGTTATTTACGAATGAACGAATTGAAGCCAAAAAATATGCGCACGTCTTGGAAGGCTTTATGGGCTTTGCTGACAAGCTGGGTATTCCTAAAGATGAAACGCCGCAGTGGGACATGCCCCTCGATGAAGCCGATTGGCAATGGGCCAAAGAGCAAACTGCAGGCTTAGGTCAGTACGCAGTGATTAGTCCCGCAGCTTCAAAAGCCGAACGGAATTGGACAGTGCATGGGTATGTAGCTGTCGCCCAACATTTGATCAAAAATGGTTATAAAGTTGTGCTTTGTGGTGGACCTGGTCCCGTAGATGCGGCAATTTCTGCGGAAATATTGGCAACACCAGACATCATTGATTTGAATCTGGTTGCAAAAACTACCTTGAAACAAATGCTCGCGGTGCTGGCGGACGCAAAACTTGTCATTGCGCCAGACACTGGCCCTGCGCATATGGCAACCACCATGGGCACGCCGGTTGTTGGCTTATATGCGCATAGTAATTACCGCCGCACAGGCCCTTATTTGTCGCAAGATTATGTAGCATCAGTGTACGACGTTCAAATAAAAGGCCAAAAGGGTAAAGAGTGGGTTTACCTTCCTTGGGGGGCTCGCGCCAAGGGTAAACATTTAATGACGTATCTACTGGTACAAACTGTATTGAAAAAGGTCGATCAAGCACTAGGTAAACTAGACAGCGAGTAAACAATACTGGACAATACGCAGGTCGAAAATTCACTTATAAAGCGGTGGGCTGCAATAGGCCCAATACACTAGCTTTCACTCCTTTGAGGGTTAATCTATGTCGCAAGGTTTCATCTCACACATTCAAGCTCAATTGGACGCCACGAAAAACGATGGTTTGTACAAAAAAGAGCGCGTTATTACATCGCAACAGCACGCGGATATTACGGTAACAGACAATAAACACGTCATCAATTTCTGTGCAAATAACTATTTAGGTTTGGCGAACCATCCTGATCTAATCGCAGCAGCTAAACATGGTTTAGATACGCATGGCTTTGGTGTTGCATCAGTACGCTTTATTTGCGGTACGCAGGACATTCATAAACAGTTAGAAAAGAAAATCAGTGAGTTCTTAGGAACTGAAGATACTATTTTGTATCCTTCATGTTTCGATGCCAACGGCGGTTTGTTTGAAACCGTCTTAGAGGCCGAAGACGCTGTTATTTCTGATGCGCTTAATCATGCCAGTATTATTGATGGCGTGCGCTTGAGTAAAGCTAAGCGCTATCGTTATGCGAGTAACGATATGCAAGCACTCGAAGAGCAGTTAAAACAAGCGACGGCTGACGGTGCTAGATTCAAGCTTATCGCCACTGATGGCGTTTTCTCGATGGATGGCGTTATTGCCAACCTCAAAGGCATTTGTGATCTGGCTGACAAATACGATGCGATGGTGATGGTCGATGACTGTCATGCAACAGGTTTCGTTGGTGAGAATGGTCGTGGTAGTCATGAGTATTGTGATGTCATGGGCCGTGTTGATATTCTTACTGGTACCTTGGGTAAAGCCCTTGGTGGCGCATCAGGCGGTTATACCTCAGGAAAGAAAGAAGTCGTTGAGTGGTTACGTCAACGCTCAAGACCTTACTTGTTCTCAAACTCAGTTGCTCCACCTATTGTCTCAGCCTCGTTGAAAGTGTTCGATATGATGGCGGACGGCAAAGACCTACGTGACGCTTTAATTCGCAACTCTGTGCACTTCAGAACACGCATGGAAGACGCTGGTTTTACTCTTTCAGGTAAAGACCACGCAATTATTCCAGTCATGCTAGGTGACGCCAAACTAGCCAGTGACATGGCAGATAAAATGTTAGAACGCGGTATTTATGTAGTCGGTTTCTCATTCCCTGTTGTGCCAAAAGGCAAAGCGAGAATTCGCACACAAATGTCGGCCGCACACAGCATTGCTCATATTGATAAAGCCGTTGATGCCTTTATCGAAGTGGGTAAAGAGTTAGGAGTTATTTAATGAATTCACCTGCAAATGAAGCCAAAGCAAAACAAATGAAATCATTAGCGAAACTGCATCGCGAGCCAGGCATGTGGATGACAGATAATCCTATGCCAGAAATTGGTGCGAATGATTTGATGATCAAAATTCGCAAAACAGCCATTTGCGGAACTGACATGCATATCTTCAATTGGGATGAGTGGTCGCAGCAAACTATCCCTGTGCCAATGATCGTTGGTCATGAATATGTGGGTGAAGTTGTTGAAATAGGCCAAGAGGTTTCCGGTTTCAAAATAGGCGATCGTGTTTCTGGTGAAGGCCATATTACCTGTGGGCACTGCAGAAACTGTCGTGCAGGACGCAGGCATCTTTGTCGCAACACAACGGGTGTTGGCGTAAACCGTCAAGGCGCATTTGCGGAATACCTTGTGATACCGGCATTCAATGCTTTTAAAATTCCAGCTAATATTAGCGATGATATGGCTGCGATTTTTGACCCCTTTGGTAACGCGGTACATACGGCATTGTCATTTGATTTAGTGGGTGAAGACGTATTGATTACGGGCGCTGGCCCAATCGGTATTATGGCTGCAGCGGTGGCTAAACACGTAGGTGCACGCTACGTTGTGATCACCGACGTAAACGATTACAGACTCAATCTAGCAAAAGAGATGGGTGCTACACGTGTGGTCAATGTGGCTTCTGAGAACCTGAAAGACGTGATGAGCGAACTAGGCATGACGGAAGGTTTCGACATTGGTCTAGAAATGTCAGGCGTCCCTTCAGCGTTTCGCGACATGCTAGATAAGATGAATCACGGTGGAAAAATAGCGATGCTCGGTATTCCACCACAGTCTGTTGCGGTTGATTGGAACAAAGTCATATTCAAAGGCTTAACCATCAAAGGTATTTACGGCCGTGAGATGTTCGAAACTTGGTATAAGATGGTTAGCTTACTGCAAAGTGGCTTAGATTTGAGTCCAATCATTACTCACAAATTTGGTGTCGATGACTTTGCTAAAGGCTTTGAAGTCATGGGCTCAGGTCAAAGCGGTAAAGTACTATTAGATTGGCAAGGTTAGAATAATGGAAAACTTTGAACACATTTCGATAGTAGACACAAAAGCGAAGCTAGATGCGGGTGCTGTGAAAATAGTTGATATTCGTGATGACCAGTCGTTTGAACAAGCCCACATTCCGGGGGCTTTTCATTTAACGAATGGCAGCATCCAGCGCTTCATTGATGCTAATGACTTCGACACTCCTGTCGTTGTCGTTTGTTATCACGGTCATAGCAGTCAACAAGCTGCACAGTACATGCTGCATCAAGGCTTCGAAGAGGTTTACAGCATGGATGGCGGCTTCGAAATGTGGCGAATGCAATATGAAACTCAATCAGGTAGTGATGAAAAAGGCGACCAATCTTGAGTCATACTAGCGGTGAAGGTACGCCTATTCTGGCTTTTTCTGACAAAAAGCCAGCCCGTTTACTCGCTGACTTCCTCACCAGTTCTAATATTGACGTTCGAATTGTAAAAGGAAAGCCGGAAGTTTCTGCAAACGATGATAATGCACCAAGCGACGACAAGGTTGATAATCTACACTTTCAAATTGTGGTCATTAACCCAAATGATGTCGCTAAAGCCTTAGTGATTGCCGAAGACTTTGTCGCAAATCCTAATCAAGCTAAATATCAACAGGCAGCTTGGGAAGTGGGCTCCGTATTCGACAGTGACAAAAATAAAAGCAAAGGCCTTAGAAGCAATCGATCAACAGCACCTAATTGGTTGCAAGATCTCAAATCTACCCCCTTTATGTCCTTGGTCATGTTTATCTGCCTGGCGGTGTTCGCAATAAGTTATTTAGGCGCATTCGACGCAATCTACCAAATTTTTACCATTCGTAGTTTTACTGAATTAAGTCAAAGTCATGAGTGGTGGCGCTTGTTTACACCGGCCTTTATTCATTTCAGCGTTATCCATATCATTTTTAACTTAATTTGGTGGTGGGTGCTGGGTTCACAGCTTGAACGCATTTTCGGTACATGGTTGTTAGTTATCATATTCTCGATTGCCGCCATTAGTTCGAATATTGCACAACTATTAGTAACAGGCCCTAATTTTGGTGGCTTATCTGGCGTGGTTTATGCCTTGTTTGGTTTCGTCTGGTGGATTGGTTTATTGCGTCCGCAATGGGGAATTGGTTTGCCTACAAACCTAGTGATCTTCCTACTCGGCTGGCTAGCATTGGGCTATTTTGATGTTCTCTGGGTGAATATGGCGAACGAAGCGCACTTGTTTGGCTTAATCTCAGGCTGTTTAATGGCCCTTGCGACACACCAACTCGCGGGCGCTCGCAAGCGGACCTGATAGTTAGCAGTTCAGCGCCTAACCGCCCTGACGTAAGTACTTGGTGAAGATAATGTTCTCTATTACATCTTCACCAGTTTCACGCTTCATAATATCTTTAAATTTCTGCAAGACCATTCTGCGGATATCTTCACGACCTGTTAGCGAACGAATTTTATCTTCCGGTTGAGCGCCGAATACTTCTATTGCGGTAGCTCTAAGCAGAGGCATGTGGTGTTCAACGTCCACAATTTTGGAAGGGTCCAGCACCATCATCTCTATTGTCACGCGAACGTAGCCGAGTTTCTTAGAGTTATCGCCCGCATAATTTGTCACAATATCCGGCTCTAAACCGACATAAGCATATTGTGGTCCAGTGGGCTGTTCTTGCGCATGGAGTGATGTTGGCATAGCAAAGAAACAAAAAAGCATGCCGATTAGCAAAACACTTTTCATCACTACTTCGAAATATTGATGGTTTGTAGTCGATGCAGCTTGTGTTTCGTATGATTTATGCAAAATTATCATGTTAGCGCCTTTAGGGATGAACAATACGGATGCAGATATAATCTTTGCTGTGTTAGACTTATTATATCGGATCAAACTCAATTTTCTAAATCACTTGTCGCAAATAAATAATTTTCCTTTAGGTATTAATGCGGTTTGGCACAAAGCGTCAGACTACAAACTTCCTGATCAACATCTCGCTGATTGGTTACTCCATACTGGCTCGCTTACAGAGCGTTTGCAGGCACTTACTAACAGTTTTGAAGTTAGGGTGTTAGGGCAAGCCACTATCGAAGCAGACGAAAACGAAAAATCTGCTTTAGTTGATTACGAGCAACATCAATGGCAAATTCGCGAAGTTATTTTGTATGGGGACGGTAAGCCTTGGGTTTTTGCTCGAAGTGTTTTACCTGAGCATTTATGCAAAACAACTTGGGCTACATTGGGTAATCAGCCTCTTGGTCAACGCATCTTCAACGACGATAATTTTGTCCGCAGTGAGTTTGTGATTACTCAAATGGATAAGAACCCGATTGCTAGCATCGATAAAAATGCACAGCATGGTCAATTATGGGGACGACGCTCAGCATTCAAAATCAAGGATTGGCACTTACTGGTTGCTGAAATCTTTTTACCCGATTGCCCTAGCTACCTTCAGCACCCTGAATCTGCTCAAACAAAAGAGAATGCTTAACCGTGATGCTTAGTTGGCACAATAGACATGCTTACTGGCGCTTAATGCGAGCCGACAAACCCATAGGTACATATCTATTGTTATGGCCAACTGTTTGGGGCTTGCTATGGGCGGCAAATGGCATTCCTGCCTGGCATATAATCGTGATTTTTGTACTTGGTGTCTTTCTAATGCGCTCCGCAGGTTGTGTCATTAATGACTATGCGGATCGAAAAGTTGATGGCTCAGTTGAGCGCACTCAAGCCAGGCCATTAGTCAGTGGCGAAGTTAAACCCAAGGAGGCGTTGCTGTTATTCTTCTTACTTGTCGCGGCTGCTTTCTTTCTTGTCTTATTTTTGAATACAAAAACAATTTTGCTATCGCTAGGAGCGCTATTTTTAGCAAGTTTGTACCCGTTTATGAAACGTTACACACACTTGCCGCAAGTTGTACTCGGTGCAGCCTTCAGTTGGTCTATTCCAATGGCATTCATGGCAATTAGGGAAGAATTACCGGCTTGGCTTTGGTTGGTCTATCTAGCTAACCTCACTTGGACGGTTGCCTACGATACCGCTTACGCAATGGTTGATAGGGAAGATGATTTAAAAATTGGCGTTAAGTCGACGGCAATTCTTTTCGGACGTTTTGACGTTGCGATGATCGTGGTCTTAAATACTGTGACCTTAATCTTACTTGCGTATGTTGGGATCTTAAGCCAATTACACTTTAGTTTTTACTTGGCTTTGATATGCGCTGCTATGCTGTTTATATACCAATTCACACTAATAAAAACACGCCAAAGAGAGGCGTGTTTCGCTGCCTTCTTGCACAACCATTGGGTTGGGATGAGTATTGCAGTGGGTGTGCTTTTCGGCTTGATGCTATAGTGTGAAAAGTGCTTTAAACTAGGCCTATAAGGCCTAAGCTCAAAAGCACATCAAATCTTTCTGCGAGTTATTATTCTGTATCAGACTCTAAGGCAGCAATACGTGCTTCCATTGCTTCCAATTTCTCACGAGTACGAATTAGAACTTGGCTTTGCACATCAAACTCTTCACGCGTAACTAAATCAAGTTTAGACAATTGAGACTGTATAACTTGTTTCACTTTTCCTTCAGCTTCGCCAGCCATACTTTTTACGCCAGCAGGTATTGCATCACTGATATTTTTGGCAATTTCTTCGAGTTTCTTCGGATCGAGCATTTGTTCATCCTTATTTTCATTGATACTGATAATTGTAGCTGTAAATGAAAAAGAAAAAAGCGTTATTCACTGCTCTTTTGTTATAATTTATTTCTTTGCTAGCTTTTCCACTTGAGAACCCTAAATGCGCTTAAATGATGCCCAACAAGAAGCCGTCGAATATGTATCAGGTCCCTGTTTGGTGCTTGCTGGTGCGGGCAGTGGTAAAACTCGAGTAATTACCAATAAAATTGCTTATCTAGTGCGTGAATGTGGTTATAAAGCAAGGCAAATTGCTGCGGTGACATTTACTAATAAAGCTGCGCGGGAAATGAAGGAACGGGTTGGGCAAACCCTTGGTAAAGCCGAAGCTCGCGGCTTGAAAGTATCAACCTTTCATACACTTGGTTTAAGCATCATCAAAAAACACGTATTGCAGCTTGGCTACAAAGCTGGCTTTTCACTCTTTGATGATAAGGACTCGATGAGTTTGTTACGTGATCTCACCGAGGCAGAATATGACGGTGATAAAGATCTGCTCTCGGCTTTGCAATCGCGAATCTCAAACTGGAAAAACGATTTAATCATGCCTGAAGCGGCACTAAAAATTGCCCAAGGCGATAGTGAAGTTGAGCAGGCAAAATACTATGTGCAATATGCCTCACATTTGAAAGCATATAATGCTTTGGACTTCGACGATTTAATACTACTTCCTACGCTGCTTCTTAAGACCAATGAAGCCGTTCGAGACAAGTGGCAAAGTATGCTCAAGTACTTGCTGGTGGATGAATATCAAGATACAAACACCAGTCAGTATGAACTCGTTCGTCTATTAGTGGGTCAGCGAGCAAGATTCACAGTGGTAGGAGACGATGATCAATCTATTTACTCTTGGCGCGGTGCAAGGCCACAAAACTTAGTATTGCTTCAAAAAGATTTCCCGAGTTTACGTTTGATTAAACTGGAACAAAATTATCGCTCTTCAGGGCGAATATTACACAATGCCAACATCCTAATTCAAAACAATCCTCATGTTTATGACAAGCGCCTGTTTAGTGAACTTGCTTACGGCGAGAAATTGAAAGTTATCGTCGCTAAACATGAAGAGCATGAGGCTGAAAAAGTGGTCGCCGAACTAATGGCCCACCGCTTTATGAATAATACGGGCTATGGTGACTATGCCATTTTGTATCGCGGTAATCACCAATCTCGTTTGTTTGAAAAAGTACTCATGACCAACCGTATTCCCTACAAGATTAGCGGCGGTACATCGTTTTTTGGTCGAACAGAAGTCAAAGACGTGATGGCTTACCTGCGTTTGCTGGTAAATCAAGATGATGATAATGCACTTCTTCGTATTATCAACACACCGTCACGTGGGATAGGACGCGCAACCCTTGAAAAAGTAGGACACTTCTCAAATGCTAACCGTATCGGTTTGTTTGAAGCGTGCTGTCACAGCGGCTTAAATAGCATTCTTGGTGCACGTGCATTCCAATCTGTAGAGCAGTTTTCACGATGGGTAGTTGAGGCCTCTGATAATGCTCAGCGTGGCGATACCGTTGCGGTATTGCGAGATTTCATAAAAGCCATGGGCTATGAAGAATGGCTGTATGAGCAAAGTACTAGCCCGAAGGCTGCCGAAATGGCTATGGCGAACATCAGTACTCTATTCGGCTGGATTGACGGCATGCTCAAGGGAGATGACCTTGAAGCTCCTATGACATTGCCAGAGGTCGTCAATCGACTCATATTACGAGATATGATGGAACGCGGTGAAGATGATGCAGAAGCTGACCAGGTGCAACTGATGACCCTGCATGCATCGAAGGGCTTAGAGTTCCCCTACGTATTCATGGTAGGCATGGAAGAAGGTCTGTTACCACATCAAAGCAGCATTGATGAAGACAATATTGATGAAGAACGCAGATTAGCTTATGTAGGCATTACTCGCGCCCAGAAAGAACTCGTTTTCAGTATTGCCAGAGAGCGCCGTCAATTTGGTGAAATTATACAGCCAGAACCGTCTCGTTTCTTATATGAGCTTCCACAAGATGATGTTGAATGGGAATTTCAAAAGAAAAAGGCCAGCGCCGAAGAAAGAAAAGAAAAGGGAGCTAAAGGGATCGCGAATCTGCGGGATTTGTTGTAAACCGCGTCACTTAGAATTTCTTCCTGCGAAGGTCGGCGACTACTACGTCTTTCCTGCGAAGGCACTGAGGGCTCCCCAAAAATTTGAAAAACATAGTGGATTGTGATCTTATTATTTTCGCCAAAAAACAAATAAGAGATCCACTATGTTTAAGACACAATATTGCCATACTTTATTAAAATCGTCTTTCGAAAATTTAAACAAGGCTAGAATAAATACCTTATTAAAATGCAGTGATGGTTTGATAAACTCTGACGAATTGACACTCACCGCAATAGGGAGAAACCTGCAAGGAACAAGTTTAACTAAGCACAAAATTAAACGCGTTGACCGCTTGCTGGCAAGCGATAAGCTCTTTAATGACAAGGTAGAAATTTACCAACAACTATCAAAAGTATTAGTCCCCCAACTACCATTTTATTTGGTTGCAGTGGACTGGAGTGGTTGCTGCAACGCAGATTATTGGGTACTACGAGCAAGCCTATTGGTTGATGGCCGTTCAATTGTATTGTACAACCAAGTGGTTGAAAAAGAAGAGCTTGAACAAACCTATATTCACGACACCTTTCTAGATGATTTATCTCGCTTCTTTGGTGAGCAAGACACGGTGTATATTATTGCAGATGGCGGCTTCAAGACGCCTTGGATACACAAAATTGCTTCGCTGGGTTGGTTTCATGTGACAAGGGTCAGAGGACAAATTCATGGCCAATTAGAGCACGGTGATTGGCGACCAGTTTCTAAGTTGTCGAAAGGGGCAACAAGCACACCCCGTGCCCTCGGACTTGGCAAATTAGGTAAGACATCCAAAACCCAATGCAGTGCTTACTTTCATGTATATAAAGGCGCGTCAAAGGGCAGGAAGAGCACTGGACATCAATACCCAGACGCCGAAAAAACTTACCGCAGTATCGCCAATGAGCCGTGGTTACTGGTCACGAATGATGACACCTTAAGCGCTAAACGAGTGGTGACCTATTACAATAAGCGCATGCAAATAGAACAGAACTTCCGAGATGACAAAAGTCAGCGCTACGGATTCTCATGGCGCAATAGTAAAACTACATCCGTCAAACGAATCGAAATACTTTGCTTAATTGCTTGTATTGCCACAAATATACTTTGGTTTATTGGCTTTCAAGCTGAGCGTAAAAAACTGCATTATCAATTTCAGGCCAACAGCATTAGAGTACGCAGAGTGTTATCTTTTTTAAGTCTCGCCAAAAACATACTCATTCACTTCACCTTTAGGAGAGTGATTGCATTATTCAGTCAAGGGGTGCGAAATCTTAACAAAGACTATAAAAAACGAATATATAGCATGGCCTCGTAAAAAATGGGGATCCCTCAGTGC
>NZ_JBLBVM010000030.1:0-43092 GCF_047250385.1 Glaciecola sp. MF2-115 | reverse complement strand
TCGATAACAACAGATTTTATGTTATTGAAATAACTTCTTTTTTTGAATTATCTATGCTGTTTTGGGGGTTCCCACTTTCGTGGGAATGACGTGTTGGGTGTAACAAATTTCAGTGAGTGTAATCCGTCGGTTCTCTGCCTCTAAGGAGACCACCGCCTGCGCGGTGGTGACGGGTAAAAAACTGCCTCTAAAGAGACCACCGCCTGTGCAGTGGTGACGGGCAAGAAATGTATGCCTATTGGACAAAGCATACGAATACAACTACATTTTAATCTAGCCTTAAAACGTATTAGCCGCCAGGGACATGAAAGTATCAGTATGAAAAAATCACTCTTTTATCATGAGAAAAACCATAAGAAGACCTTAGTTGGTATTGGAATCAATATCGCTATTGCGACGATCATGTACCTTGGTGTTGAATATTGGGCGCAACAAAATAGCGAACTAGAGGCCTTAAGGTACTGGTTTGAAATTGGTTATTTCAGCGTATTGATTCTTTTAGTTCTTTTCGCCTTATACTTTTATATAACAAAGAAAACATTTTCTATCAGCGTCGATAGACAGTACTTTGAGGTCAAGGAGCCTCTATTTGAACAATATAATTGGAAACTAAATGTTTCTGATATTGTTGAGATTGATCAACAAACCGATTCTCAAACTGATTATCCAGTTATATTCGTAATTGTATCAGATGGTAGCAAGTACCAACTTACTATAAACCACCAGTACGATATGGAATCCTTATACGATGCGCTAAAAGTTGCAAATAAAGACATCAAACTTCCTACTCCTTATAAATTTCGTGTTCCTGGTTTGAGTAAAAGTAAATAGTGGTTTTTGTTTGAATTAGATAAGGAATATATGTAACCATTTGCAAAGTAAGTTTTAAGGTCTCATCTATGCTCTATTCAATTCAAAAGGAAATGCCCATGCAGTTGTTATCCAAAGTGTTTATTTTAACCATCGTTATTTGCTTGGTGAGTTCTTTTAGTGTGCTTGCACATGGGCACAAAGAAGCAAAAGGAAAAGTGACAGTTGATGCTGCGTGGGCAAGATCAACATTCGCTCTAGCCAAAACGGGCGCTATCTACTTATCTATCAATAACCAAAGCAAGCATGATATTAAGCTTTTAGCGGTTAATGTAGAGGCTTCTATTGCGGATGATGCCCAATTGCATGAAACCCTAATGGGCGATGGAATGATGCAGATGCGTGAAGCTGAGGATGGTTTTGATATACCTTCTGGCTCGCTTTTGAATTTTGAACCCGGTGGTAAACACATCATGCTAATGGGGTTGAAGAAACCGCTCACAGCAGGTGAAGAGTTTTCGCTCTCTCTAGTTTTTGAAAAAAACAAAGTCTTGCGAGTACCGATAGAAGTAAAAGATGCTAGGTAAGCAAGCCTTCAGTTTTAATTGCTTATTGAATAACTTTAAACCCAGGATTAGAACTAAACTTTGAATTGATACAAATAGAATCTATGCCCGTATCAAACACGATAAATTAAGAAAAGAAGAACAATATGCTTAAAACATTTTTAAAAAAATCATTGCTAGCTGCTAGTTTAGGCGCGATATCAATTTCTGCCATGGCAACCGATATCAAGGTTGAAGAAATTGCACTTGGCTTGAAGAACCCTTGGAGCATCGCATTTATGGCAAACGGCGATGCATTACTTACCGAACGTGCTGGTGGACTTCGCAAGCTAACTAAAGCTGGCGAACTTGGCCCAGAAATTAGTGGCTTGCCAGAGGCTGCTGTCGTTGGTCAAGGCGGCATGCTTGGTGTGACATTACACCCTGATTTCGACAAAAACCAATGGGTTTACGTATGCTTATCTGTTGCTGACGGCAATACTCGGGGTAGTGAAGTGCATCGGGGTAAATTAGTCGGTAATACACTAGAGAATGTGACCCAAATATTTGTCGCTCAACCAAAGATAGACAGTGCACATCACTTTGGTTGTCGCTTGGTTTTCGACAATGATAATAAGTTGTTCATTTCTTTGGGCGATCGCACAAAGAAGGAAGAATCTCAATCGACTGATAATCACTTTGGGGTTGTAGTTAGAGTCAATGATGACGGAACTGTGCCAAAGGATAACCCTTTTATTAGCGGAAAAGCGCCGGAAATATTTTCTTACGGTCACCGCAACGTACAAGGCATGACTTTGCACCCAAGTAATGGGCAAGTTTGGACGCATGAACATGGTCCAAAAGGCGGTGATGAAGTTAATATCTTAAACAAAGGCGATAACTATGGCTGGCCCAAAATTACTTTTGGTATTAATTACAACGGTACAGAAATTACGGATAAAACCGCAATGGAAGGTATGCGTCAACCCTTAACTTATTGGGATCCTTCAATCGCTCCAAGCGGAATGACTTTTTATACCGGCGATGAATTTCCTGAATGGAAAGGTAACCTATTCGTAGGTTCATTAAAGTTTAGATATTTAAATAGGATCACGATGGATGGTGAGAAAGTCCTTGCTCAAGAGGAATTGCTTAAAGACCGCAATGAACGTATTCGTGACGTGAAACAAGCACCAGATGGCAGTATTTACGTTTTGACGGATGATGTTAAAGGTAAGGTGTTAAGACTCACAAAAGGCTAAGGCAGACTTAGATCTTGAGTCTAGTAAAACCATTTGAACGGCTAGCTAAAGAAGCTAGCCGTTTTCGTATCTGGCTTTTGAAAGCTTAATTCTGGGGCTTTAACGAAATTTTTCCAATTAAAATATCCTTAAACATCACCCAGTCACCCATTAGACTATAGATGGGGTGCTGAAAAGTAGCTGGCTTGTTGTGTTCATAAAAAAAATGCCCAACCCAAGCGAACCCATATCCAATTAGGGGAATAAGCCACAATAGAACGTATTGGCTAGTGAAAACTGAATAAGCTATTACTATTAGGACCAAACATGAGCCGATAAAATGCAACAGACGACAGGTGCTGTTTTCATGCTCTGATAAGTAATAAGGATAAAACTCTGCAAAACTTTTATATTTTTTTTCCACTTTAACCAACCTTTTTCGACCAGCTTTTAATAAGAGCTTTTATAAGGAGGCTAACTCTTCACTTAATCAAAGAATAAGCCCCTGAATCTTATTTGCTTTCATTCATTTCTAGGTGCTTTTTAAATCACTTTAAAGACCGTTTTCGATAGTAGCATACCGTATTCAATAAACAATTAGTTCGAGCCTGTTGAAAACGGGTTGCTTTCTAGGAATAAAACCCAATAATTACCTGTATCGCATTAAACAAAAAAGCAGAGTTATGTTGCAAGAAGTAAACACAAACCCAGTAGATATTACTTTAGAGAACTTCCAGCAAATTATATTGGAAGATTCAAAAACGAAGGTTGTGATGATTCAATTTTGGGCACCTTGGAGTGAGCCCTGCACCGAGTTAGCGCCACTGTTGCACCGCATTGCAAGCGAGTACCCAAATGACCTACTTTATGCTCGCGTCAATTGCGATGAGCAGCAAGAAATAGCGGGTCAATTTGGTATCAAAGGTTTGCCCACCGTTATTTTGGTGAAAGATGGTCAGCCACTGGATGGTTTTGCTGGTCCACAGGAAGAAAGACAGATTCGCGAGATGTTAGATAAACATTTGCCGAAAGCTGAGGACGATTTACTGAAGTCAGCTGCAGAACTAGTAGAGCAGAATAATTACCATGAGGCTTTTAGTTTTGCGAAACAAGCTTTTGAACTTAACAACGAAAGAGTCGATATTCGCCTAATGATGGCCGATTGCTATGTAGAAGTAGGGCAAGCGGAACTAGCTAAGAAACTCCTTGAAGCGGTGACATTGGCTGATCAAGATGCTAAGTATCATTCGATAGTAGGCAAAATAGAATTAGCAGAGCAAGCTGCTGATTCACCAGAGATCCAACAATTGCAAGCTGAGCTTGATGCTGATCCTGACAATATGGAGTTGAAAGTTAAATTAGCTGTGCAATTGCATCAAGCACATAGAAATGAAGAAGCGCTTATTTTGCTTTTGTCAGTGTTAAGAAAAGACTTAGGTTTTGGTGAGGCTAAAAAAATAACGCTCGATATGATCAATGCATTACCTGACGGTGACCCACTTAAATCACAGTATCGTCGTAAGATTTACAGTTTGCTTTACTAATACTGAGCAATAGATGTTAGAAAGTATCCTATTGGCGCTTTGTTTTCTTTTTATTATTGAAGGGGCGATGCCTTTAATTATGCCAAACAAGTGGAAGCAGTTTTTAATGCAAATGGCGCTACAACCTACTGAATCTCTTCGTCGCATGGGCGGTGTTTTGGTAGTCATTGGCTCTGTAAGTGCCTATTTTCTAATAAGGAATATATAAATACTAAATATGGGGTGATTTTTACCCCATATCTTTGCTAAAATCGCGTCCTAATTTTCTGATATATACCTCTCATGGCTAAAAATGTTGTTGTACTCGGCACCCAATGGGGTGACGAAGGAAAGGGTAAGGTCGTTGACCTTCTAACTGAACAGGCTTCTTTTGTTGTGCGCTATCAAGGCGGACACAATGCAGGTCACACTCTCGTAATTGATGGCGAAAAAACCGTACTTCATTTAATTCCTTCAGGTATTTTGCGTGAAAACGTAAAGTGTGTGATTGGAAATGGAGTGGTATTAAGCCCTGAAGCACTTCTTACTGAAATGGCTATGCTCGAAGAGCGTGGGATACCAGTTAAAGAGCGCTTAGTGATCAGTGAAGCGTGTCCACTAATTTTACCTTTCCACATTGCACTAGATGTTGCACGCGAAAAAGCGCGTGGTAATAAAGCAATTGGCACAACGGGTCGTGGTATTGGTCCTGCATACGAAGATAAAGTATCTCGTCGCGGTTTACGCGTGGGTGATCTCTTTAATCCAGAAGACTTCGCGATAAAGCTAAAAGAAGTGCTTAGTTACCATAACTTCATGCTAACTGAATACTATAAAGTTGAAGCGGTTGACTACGATACAGTGCTTGAACAAGCCTTATCAGTAGCTGATTTGCTTAAATCAATGGTCGTTGACGTTACTGATTTACTTGAAACGGCTAGAAAGAACAAACAAGCCATCATGTTCGAGGGTGCTCAAGGTACTTTGCTAGACATCGATCACGGCACGTACCCATATGTGACTTCGTCAAATACAACGGTTGGTGGTGTTTGTACGGGAGCGGGTTTCGGTCCTCTTCATATCGATTATGTTTTGGGTATTGTGAAAGCTTACACAACACGTGTTGGCTCAGGTCCATTCCCAACTGAGTTAGATTGTGAAGTTGGTCAGCACCTTGGTATCAAAGGCCACGAGTTTGGCGCAACCACTGGTCGTAAACGACGCACGGGTTGGTTTGATGCAGTCGCGATGCTTCGTGCAGTGCAACTGAATTCAATTTCAGGTTTTTGCTTAACCAAACTGGATGTTCTTGATGGTTTAGAAACTTTGCGCATTTGTGTTGGCTATAAAGATGCTGCTGGTAACGTCAGTAAAATTCCACCATTAGCTGCAGAAGGTTATGACCTTGTGACTCCAGTCTATGAAGACATGCCGGGTTGGTCTGATAACACTTATGGTGTGACTACTTACGAAGGTTTACCTACCGCTGCTCAGAACTATATTAAGCGCTTAGAAGAGCTTACAGGCGTTCCTGTTCATATTATATCTACAGGCCCTGATCGTGCGGATACTATGGTCTTGCACAATCCGTTTTCGGATTAAACTATAAAGCGACATTTTCGTAAAAGCTGTCTAAGCTAAGAGCGGAATTCGACAAAACAAATGCTGGCTTGATGTCAGCATTTTTTTTGCCAACTACTTAAGCGCTGCAGAGTCATATAATTTGCAGTTAGGCTTCGGCTAAAGTTTGCTTATAGCAAAGGCTTTGCTACGATGTACTTAATCTATTAATTATCGCGAGTGTATTCATGCAAGAAGTCTCAGATTCAAGGCAACAAGCCAGCCCAAGTTTTTCTAGTGTGGCTATTATTGATGAGTTGAAGCGTACTTTCGCGACGGGGCGGAGCAAGTCTTATCAGTGGCGAGTTGAGCAATTAACGGCTTTAAATCAACTGATTACTGAGAATAGTAAAGACATAATAGCTGCATTACATAGCGATTTAGGAAAAAGTGATACGGAAGCCTGGTTGACTGAAATTGCTTATTCGACAAGCGATATCAAGGGTAACTTAAAACGCTTAAAATCGTGGATGAAACCCAACAAAGTCAGCACGCCACTTATGGCAAAACCAGGCAAGAGTTACACGATAAGTGAGCCCTTTGGCGTGGCTTTAATCATTGGTGCATGGAATTATCCTTTTCAATTAGTTGTTGCCCCTCTTATCGCAGCCATAGCGGCTGGCAATTGTGCTGTCATTAAGCCATCAGAATTGAGCGAGGCGACTTCAGCGCTTATCGCTAAGTTGGTACCCAAATACCTTGATAATAACGCATTCAAAGTGGTTGAAGGCGGCAAAGATGAAACAACAGAGCTCTTAGCCCAAGCGTTTGACAAATACTTTTACACTGGCGGGGAGCACGTCGGTCGAATTGTTATGACTGCGGCAGCTAAACACCTCGCGCCTGTTACTTTGGAGCTTGGTGGTAAAAGTCCATGTGTTGTCGATGGCGCAAGCAATATGGAAATAGCAGTTAAGCGCATTGTTTGGGGTAAATGGATGAATGCTGGGCAAACCTGCGTAGCGCCAGACTACATTCTTATCGAAGAAGAATACCTCGCTGACTTTAGCCAGCGTCTAATTGCCGAAATTAAAGAACAATATGGTAATGATCCCAAAGATAATAAAGACTACGGACGCATTATTAATCAGAGACATTGTGCTCGATTAATTAATTACTTAGATGGTGAATATATTATCCATGGTGGCAAGCACAATATAGATCATTGCTATATTGAGCCCACAGTCCTTGTCCAACCTTCAACTGAATCGGCTGTGATGCAAGAAGAAATATTCGGCCCGATTTTACCGATTGTAACCTGTAAAACTAAATCTCAAATGCTCAATTTTGTGACCAGCAGAGCAAAACCCCTGGCGGCCTATGTATTTACGTCAAATGATAAATTTGAAGCAGAGTTTGTTGAGCAAGTGAGTGCTGGTTCAATTTGTATTAATGACACCAATATTTTTCTCGTGAATCACGACTTACCATTCGGCGGCGTGGGTACGAGTGGTATAGGGCAATATCATGGTAAGGCTGGTTTTGACACTTTCAGTCATAAGAAGTCTGTAATGAAGCGTAGTTTTAAATTTGACGCGCCCTTACGATATGCACCTTTCAGTAAGTTTAAGTTAATGTTACTTAAAAAGTTTTCATAGGAAACTAATATGCCAGCACCTTTTCATCTAGCCATCCCGGTGACTAATTTAGCCGACGCTGAGGGCTTCTATGGCGGCCTAATGAAATGTGAAAAAGGGCGCAGTAGTGAGCAGTGGATTGACTGGAATTTCTTTGGTCACCAATTAGTGACTCATTTAGTTGCTGAAATGCCCAAACTACCAGGGCCAAACGATGTCGACTCTAAGGCTGTTCCCGTTCCGCATTTTGGTGTGGTATTGAATATGGCTGATTGGAGAGCATTAGCCGATAACTTAATATCGTCCAAACAACGTTTTGTGATTGAGCCTTATATCAGGTTCGAAGGTAAGGTTGGCGAACAAGGCACCTTTTTCTTACTTGACCCAGCAGGAAATGCTTTAGAGTTTAAAGCCTTTGCTGACGAAACTCAGTTATTCGCAAAATAGCGCTCAAAGCTCTTTTGAGCGCTTTATCTGTTTTTAGGCAACGTGTTCTTAGAACAATATTTGTAGACTCAATAAGATGTAAGCAATGATGGTTGCACCTCCAACAGAGAGTGCATAAGGCATTTGTGTTTTAACGTGAGTTAACAAATCACACCCTGCGGCAAGTGATGAGATTGCTGTTGTATCAGAAATGGGTGAACAGTGGTCGCCAAAAATCCCACCGCCTAAAATAGCTGCTAATACTAATGAAGGTGGCAGACCTAAAGTGGCGACTAAAGGCATTCCTATTGGGATTAGAATAGCAAATGTCCCCCATGAAGTGCCGGTTGTGAAAGACATAATTGCTCCGGCGATAAACAGCATCGGCACAACAAGAATCAATGGTAGGTTTTCACCTACTAACCCCGATACAAATATACCAGTCCCTAGTTCTCTTAGACTAGAACCCAAGGCAATAGAAAGCAACACTATAGTGACTAAAGGCAATAGTTCACCCATACCATTGAAGCCGATTTTTATAGACTGCTGATGTGTAAAGCGTTTGTGCCATAGCAGAAGTATATAGGCAACAACGCAAGCGAGAAATGTAGCATACAGAACGGATTTACTGCCGCTTCCCTTGGTGATATCGCCATCACCTGTTATGAACATAAAGCCAAACATCCCAATAATCATCACTAACAACGGCACAAGCATGAATCGAGATTTTGTTGCTGGTGTTGCGTCTAATGAGGTTTCTACTGATTCCAGTGCATCTTCCGCTTCTTTCATAGGACCGTGTACTTTATCGAAAAATATAGTGTAGCCGACCACAACAAGCGTTAACCATGCGTAGACATTAAAGGGTAGAGTGCCCCACAACACAGCAAGTGGATCTAGTCCAAGATCGTAGGTACTAATTAAAGCAAGGATGTACGCTCCCCAGCCATTCAACAAGATGAGAATACAAATAGGTGCACAGGTAGAGTCGATGATATAAGCAAGACGTGCACGGCTCATTTTATATTTATCAAATAAGCCACGTGCAAAAATACCCGCGGTGAGCACACTTAAGTTGGATTCAATGAAAATCGCCATTCCGGTAAACATTGTCACGCCACCAACTCGTTTCTTAGAATTGATCAAGCCACTTCCAATCACGCGATTAACGGTAGCACTGACGCCTCCCGAGTCACGAATGAAAGCCAATAGCGCACCAACAAGTAGACTGAAAATAAGTATGCTTGTTGTTCCCGCTGAAGCTGCTGTATTAACAATCCGATCAATTGTATTTATGGGTGTTGATATCACACTATTGGCGCTTAGCTTCATCGCCAGTAAGAGTTCTGAAGACAAGATAGCCAAGAACAAGGCTAAGATAACTTCCTTTTTCCAAACAACAACAGTAATTGCAATAACGGGTGGGAGGATGGTAAGCCATTCCATAGTCTAGTTCCTAGTTTTCATTCTGAAGCTGTTTCTGGGCTTCAAATTCAATGAGTGCTTCGTAAATCATGCTGATGACACTACCATATTTGCCGGTTTCAAACTTGTCTGCGGCAAATTCGTAATCATCTTCAATGGCTGTGACTTTAGAATGACGTTTGTTGCTTAATAAGATAATGGCTAGGTCGTAACTAGGGTCAATCACAACAGCTGTTCCGGTCCACCCGGTATGGCCAAATGCAGATGCACTCGCATAAGGACTGAATAAGTCTTGCTTACTCTTGTCGCTGGCGAGTTGCCATCCCAGACCAATGTTATTTGATTTGCCCGAAGGCTTTATAAAGCGCGCCATGGTCGCTTCATTAAATAGTTTCACATTCCCATAACCGCCACCGTTCAACATCATTTGACTTAATATGGCTAAGTCATCGGTGTTGGAAAAGAGTCCAGCATGTCCAGAAACGCCCTGCATGGAGTAGTAGGCTTTTTCATCATGCACTTCCCCTTGAAGTACGTGCTCGCGAACATTCGGGAAATCTATATGGCGGCCACGGGTATTCCCAAATATCTCGGTGGCAGCGAATTGCTCAGCGCTGAACCCTGCTCTAAGTGGGTTAAACAAGGTGTTTTTTAGTCCTAATGGCGAATAGATTTTTTCTTGGCTATATTCGTCCAAAGACATGCCAGTAACGCGTTCAACCAATAGGCCTAACAACATAAAGTTGGTATCACTGTATTCCTGTGTACTACCCAGCACGGACTCAAAAGGCAGTGCTGTAAGCAGTAAGCGACTTGTTTTCAGCTTATTTTGTGAATAGAAATATTCACCGTACTTGTTATCAGGGCGATAGAATTTAAATTCATCAGCATAGCCAGAAGCGTGAGCGAGTAAATCCCGCACTAGGACAACTTCTCGACCGTTACCACGATACTCCGGAATGTAATAATGCACAGGTCGATAAATATCAATTTCGCCCTCATTGGCCAGTTGCATGATCGCTAAAGTGGTAGCAAAGACCTTCGTGTTGGACGAGAGGTCGAACATATGTTCTGAGCTCATTGCCTCTAACTGCGCTAACGGCTCACCAATCGCATCGTACTTTTTGGCGTAACCGTAGCTTGTTCTCTTAATTATTTTACCTTTATAGACAACGGCTATCGCTGCGCCCGGAAAGCCTTCTTTAACTTCATCTCGAATGAAACGATCAACATGTCGAAACAGAGGTTTAAATGGCGCAACCTCGTATGCCAATGTTGGGTAGGGGATACTTATTTTGATACTTGCGCCAGCGGGTTGCACATTTTCAACACGCAGGCTGTTTTGACCATCTATCGTGCGCCTATGGATAGAAACTCTTGTGCGTTGCGCTTGGTCGAAGTTGCCTAAATTTAACTTTTGTCCATTTATAAATATGTCAGCAGAGCGTGCGTCGGTAGTTTCAATAAACAGCTCGCCTCTGCCTTTATAGGCTTTAAACTGTGCTCGATTGGCTAACTGTTCCTCATTATTGGAAAGCGGCTCAGGGAAGCTCTTAGTCAATTGAGATTGTTGGACACTCTCCTTGATAGCCTGTTTGTTAATTTGGGCACTTAACACTTCAGATTGATAGATTGTATTTAATTGCTCATATTTCTCTGGGAAATACTTATCAAGAAGCGCAAATATAGCGGCTCCGGTTTGATTATCGAACTCGCCCGTAACTTGCCAAGGTAAAAAGTGCATTTGGAACGCCGACAAAGTGTCGATAGTTTGCTGGTCCATTCTTCCAGTTGCGACAAGGTCATATCCGTAGGCGCTTAACGCTTGCTGTATCAGTGCTAAACTTGGTGGTGTTTGATTGAAGGCCAGCCAATGATAACTTAAGCTCTCATTGTCGTACCACGCGCCAATCCCTTCTTGATATAGGCGATACCAAGGAAATTTTGGTCCTGGATCATTTTTTCTTGAGGGGGCAATATCAGAATGGCCAATGACTGCAGTCGGCTCAATATCTGGATTCCGCTCAAGTATTTCTTTCGAGAGTTTGATTAAAATTTGGATTTGTTCTTCTTCGAATTCAGGGAAAATGCACAAATCTCGATTTTTTTCTGCGCCCATTATTTGTGGTGTGATAGCAGAAAGGGAAGCATCTGCGGGATTATCTTCTTGGCAAAAAGGAACGTTAACTATTTCTATGCCAATACTATGATCGTTCAGGCCTGAACGCCCTTGCCAATAACTAAGCCCAGCATGCCAAGCGCGTTTATTTTCATCAACTAATTGAAATGCCTTAAGCCTATCGTGAGGATAACTTGAGTCATCGAGTCGAGGGATTAAATAATGAGAGCTTACATTGCCTTCGGCCACGAGTGCATCGACCGACTCTTGGTAGTTAACCGCAGTAAAATGCATGACCAAGGATTTAACTCGTTCACTATAGTTCTTAGACGGCATTGATTCGATGTCTGAAGTGCTCGTGCAACTCACTAAAAAAACAGCGCTAGCAACGAGTGAAACTTGGGCTAGCCTTATCCATTTTGGCATTATTTTTCCTATACAAACTGTTTGGCTTTGACCCTAAAAAACGACTTCTATTACTCTAAAGACAATTAAAAAGAACATTAAAGAAGTGTATTCAATTAAAGCATTACCTTATATTCGTCAAATCTAACAAGGCATGATGAACAAGACAACTAGATACAGGTATAAAATTTATTTTAGTTTTGCACTAGCAGGAAATTTAGCTCTCGTTACATACGACTATCAGGTGGAAATCGAAAGATCTCATTCAAGCAGTTTCAAAGCCTTACTTGCTGCACTGCTGGCAAATCAAAAGGCTGGCTAATCAAAAGGCTGGTGGGAATTGACTGGTTAATATCAATTAAGTCTATTCAAAGAAACAACAAGTATTTCGTCCCTTTTCTTTAGCTCTGTACAGTGCTTTGTCGGCTTGTAGAACCAAAATCTCTTTTGTGAGATGAGTGTTTTTGTTAAACACTGACGTCGCAGCACCAATACTCACTGTCACGAATGAATTAGTGCTTGCTTTTTCATGCGGTATTTCTAGGCTTTCTATTGCTTTTCGTAAGGACTCTGCCACTGCTTTAGCGCCAGCCAAGTCGGTGTTTGGTAAGATACAGACAAACTCTTCTCCACCAAACCGTCCGCAAAAATCAGTTTGCCTTGATAACGTTTTATTTAATTCGTTTGCCACCAGGCGCAAGCATGCATCTCCGGCTGAATGTCCATAATGATCATTATAGGCTTTAAAGTAATCAATATCGATCATCAGCACACTGACATCGCTTTGACTTCGCAGTGCTAAATCGATGGTTTCGATGAGTTTACTTTCAAATGCTCGACGATTTGGGATGCCGGTTAATGGATCTGTCAGCGTCATATTCAACAATGTACTTTCTTGTTCCTTTACACGCTCTTGATATATCGAAAACATATTGGCGAGCTCAGAAATTTCATCATTCCCTTCTACCGTTATTCTTGCATCTGGGGAGTTAGCAGCCTTTCTAACCTGTCTAGATAGAGCCATCAAGCGTGTGATAATGCGCTTATGCAAGAAGTAAATGATGGCCAAAGCGAGCAATACTGCTAGGGCGCCAGCTGCGATCGTCAGTATTGAATATTGCTGGGTTAACAGCGTAGATTTTCGTGCGTTCTCAATACTCGTTTTATTGACGACATAGGCTTGATATTGCAAGTTACTTGAAGCATCAGCAATCAAATTTCTAACAAAATTATCTCTACCTCGTGTTCGACCTTCAATACGTAATGATTGGATTTTTTGGTTAATCAGGCCTTCGGGGTCAAATAGAAGTGCTTCTATATTCTTGGTATTAAATTGCTCATTCATTTCACTTGCGTCGAATTGAAATTTTAAGCGCTCAAGAATTTCAAGCAAATTGGCTTCAATTTGTCTTATTTCATGAAGTCGACTTTCCTCGGTAATTTTGACGCTTAGTAACAAGGCTTCAACCAGCATACTCTCACTATTACTTGGACCATTAATTTCACGGGTATTTGTTAGTAGCTTTTGTATCTCGGCATTCAGTCGACTTTTGCTATTTTCAAGTTGCTTCTGAAATATAATCCTTTGCAGCACCAACTCGTCGAGTTCGTGAATTTCCTTATAAAGAGTATTTAGGCGAGTAAATAGGAAAGTGCTATCGGTCGAGTTTTTCAATAAGGTGTCGTTAATTTGTTGCATACTTTTTTGGACACTCTCACGCGCCAACTGACGAGCTGGTTTGCTCTGAGCATTTGCTAGAACGGCAGTTAAGGTTGCGAGGTTCTGTATTTGGGTATTTAACGTTGCGGCGTACGAAACTTTCGGTACTGTTTCGTTGGTCAGTTCAGCAAGAATTTTTCCAATTTCCGTTAAACGAATGGTAGAAAATAAAACAACAATTGAGAAGACGGCGACGATAGCAAACTGTGCATAGGTGAATAATCGAATAGTTTGCCTATTATTTACTTTCATTTTTTAGTACTCGCCGAGATATCTGCCAATCGATCATCAATACTACTACTGAGTTTTCCTTGAAGGCGCACATTACGCTGAACTAAATCTGAAATTAATATACTATCTAAAAATATAGAGTCCTGAATTTGTCGACCGGATGCCAAGGTTTTGTAGCCATCGCCTCCATTGTATAAATAGTCTGTAGTTGCCAAGATATACTCTTTTTCAAGATCGATATCCTTTCCTTCTATTTTGGCAGATACAACACGATTACCGGCTTCATTACTGGCATCAAAAACAATACTCATACCTGAGATGTGAGGAAAAGTGCCCTCCAGTTCATTTAAACCTGCAAGACCAACCTCAATCGCATCCAATAATTGTTCACCCCTAATAGAAATAACATTCAGGTTAGTGCGAAAAGGAAGTTCGCTGGCAATAGTCCTTCTTGTTATCACTGCATTCTTTCTGTAAGTCCTGTCGCCTCTAATACTACCGCCGTTTATCAACGCAACGTCGGCGTCGGTAATCTTGCGCATGGTATCCACTACGTAGTTGGCGAAAGCGTTTTGCCCACTTCTAACATCCTCTCGAAGCGTAGAAAATTCACCATCCCAATATCCAATGCGATCATCGAGTAATCTATCAAGTCTAAATTTATACGCATTGACTTGAGCTTGAACAGTCGGATCGGGCGATATGTCAATTAGCTTAACTAGTTCAATGGAACGAATACTAGCGGAGGCATCTACAGCCATTTTGACGACGATTGCCGTGTCGGTAACATCCATACTCATTATCTTAGGATGTTTACTTATTTCTTCACGTTCCGAAGTCGTTAAACGTGGGTTTGATATGTAGGCTATATCAATCACTTTGTTTTGTAAAAGTTGCGGTACAAAATCATAAGGCGAATAATAATGTAGCAAAATAATATCAGCGCCGGCATCTCGTAGGGCCTTGGCTTTGGCCTCTATTGTTTCTAGTGGGTTTTTGACCTTGGCGTTTTTAAGTAAGTATTCCTCAATCAAGCGTTCATTAACTATAGATAAAATACCTAACTTAATATCGCCTTTGGTAATCATCGCGCGGTCTGCAAGTCCATCAAGAAAGGAGTTTGTGCGAGTATCAATGATATTACTTGCTACAATCGGAAATGCAGCTTCGTATGATCTGAGTGATAACTCATCTTCAAAGTAGCTAAAATCACGCTTTGCCACACCCATAGCATCAGGCTCAAGACTATTCAATATATCGATTATATGTGATCCTCGGTCTAGATTAGACAGCGCACTTGGACCGATAGACGCTCCGCCAAAAAAGAAGAATGTATTGCTATTGCGCTCTTTGTTTTGATTGACTAAATGGTGTAATTCAGCAAAGCTGGCTGTGTCTGAGCTTGATATATCAGGCATTTCAGCACTTAGAACAATCGTAGCCTCTTTTACGTCTTGGGCATATGATTGTGAAACAAGTGAGAAGAACAGAATAAGTAAGCTTGATAAGTACGCTAGGTTTTTCATAGTATTCAGTTTAAGTAATAGCTTTTGATTAATTCAGAAACGCATGATTTAAATGTTGGTTGTAACCTTCTCATGGCACTAGAGTGCCACATTTTTGAGCACTAATAAAATACTAAGCACAGAAATTATGCTTAAAGGGGGATAACGTCACTTTCAATAATTGCATATTTCAGTTTGCCATCCTTGCTTAAAAAGCCAGCAGGGACGATGCCAAGGAGCATTCTTTGGTCATCATGCCAGAATTTGGGATTATCAATGGTAACGTAATCAGTTTGATTAGCTAACAATACTGGGTCACCTACAAAATGGCTAAATCCCTGTTTGAGAAGGCTAAAATAACTCTCTTCGTTTAACTGCAGCTTCTCATCTAGCAAGTAAGGTCGACCCGAATTATAGATGTAGCCACTTGCATCAATCGTTCGAAGGCCAAACTGCTCATGTAAATCACCGATTTCTGCAACAACGAAGGCATTCTTGAAGCGAGAGTTTTTGCGAATTGCAATATCTGCAGTATAAGATCCTTCTGCAAATCCCACATTTTTAATCAAGATGTCGCATAATTTATATTCTTGGTTCTCAGGTATTTGCCAATACTTCTCTTCAAGTGCCTCTAGCTTCTCGTCTGTATTCCAGTTGTCTTGATTGCACAGCATGTTGAGAGCATGTATCAATACACAAACGTTCATTGTACGGGCAACTTCGCGATTAGCATCGTCAGGGTAATGACCTGATTCAATCAAAATGGTACTTACCTCACGCTTTGCAATTTGGTCACCGAACGAGCGTGCAGAAAACTCATCATCGTAGCGGGCAATACCTTTAGGCAAAAGTGAATTTGACTGTGATTTCATTAGCGCTATCAATGCCATCGCTTTACGACGCGATAGGTTTACGGTTTTATCAACATCAAATGCAGGCGCAAGAAAAGCAAGTGTCGAGGACTTACCGTCAACACCGCAACGATAGTAATCGTGTTGGTCATGTAAATTGAATGCGTAATCAGGGCAAAGTTCAGTCACTAAACTATCAAGTATTTTGCCTTCCGGCGTTTGGAGGGCGAGCGCATCGCGGTTAATGTCAATACATTGCGCATTTTCTCGTGTTGCGGCTTGGGCGCCATCTGGATTGAGCATAGGAACAATGTGCAGTGTTATTAAGTTTTGCCAATTGGTATCTAATCTATCGTTTAGTAAAGGCTTTGTGTCTTCGCTACTGAGCAGATGGAGGATATCTAAAACAGCAGCTGTGGCCGTCGATTCATCACCATGCATTTGGCTCCACATCAAAACTTTGATTGGACCTGTGCCTATACTGAAACAACTAATAGGCAGGCCCGAGAAAGAATGCCCGACCAATCTGCTCTCAATATCATTACGCACTGATAAATCAATCATCAGCTGTTCAATATGCGCAGGCATGATTTGCTTTCTGTCAAGATTAGCAACGCGGTTTTCATGGAGCATTTTCAGCTCGTTGGATGAGAGTAGTTTCATCAATTATCCATTAGTACCAGGTGTTGAATCAGAACACCGAAGTGGTTTTAAACTTATACACTATGAATCTTCGTAAAGATGCATCTATGTTACTGGTCAGCGTTGGTACAGCTCGTATAGCTTTATCAGTGGTCATGTTAGGACTTGTTTCTTTCTCAGGCCCATCTATGTGCTTTCCATTTGGATTTTTGCGTTTGAAACGATAAATGCCACATCGTTTTCTGTAGAGGTTTTCATCATGTGGTGCAAAAAGCGTGACTACTTCAATATTGTTCT
This sequence comes from Glaciecola sp. MF2-115, assembly GCF_047250385.1. Classification (NCBI taxonomy): domain Bacteria; kingdom Pseudomonadati; phylum Pseudomonadota; class Gammaproteobacteria; order Alteromonadales; family Alteromonadaceae; genus Glaciecola; species Glaciecola sp. MF2-115. The sequence continues at coordinate 26,155 of NZ_JBLBVM010000030.1, read as the reverse complement.
CTAAAAAAACTCTAGTAAATGCCCATTTTTGTTTATTGATTACTATTCAATGCAGTTCGCAGAAATCCATCACTCTGCTTCAACAAATTTTCACACGTTTCAATGTCGTTATTTGTAAGTATCTTAAGTATAGCAAGCTTGGCGTTGTTATTCGAAATTGCTAGCGCTTCAACGGCGACACTTTCTTCACAGTCGGTTGCCTGCATGACAATTCGAATGGCTCTCGCAAGTAGCTTTTGGTTTGTTGCGTTTACATCAACCATTAAATTTTTATAGGTTTTACCTAATTTGATCATGCTGGCAGTGCTGATCATGTTTAAAATCAACTTCTGAGCTGTGCCTGACTTCATCCGAGTTGAGCCCGTTAATACTTCCGGCCCAACATTGGCACAGATACCAATATCTGCAATGTCGATAAGTGGGGCTTGAGGATTACAAACAATGCAGGCTGTCGTTGCATTCAATGAATTTGCAAACTTTAATGCACCAATTACATAAGGGGTACGTCCACTTGCGGCTAAACCAATCAGCATGTCTTTTTTGCTAAATTGAATGTTCTCGAGATCTTGTTGTGCCGCATTGCTATCGTCTTCGGCTCCTTCAACCGCGTGTATAAGGGCTCTTTCACCACCCGCTATTAGACCGACGACAATATTATCTGAGACACTGAATGTGGGACGGCACTCTACGGCATCTAATATACCGAGTCTGCCACTTGTGCCAGCGCCAATATATATGAGTCTGCCTCCATCCTTCAAACAATCAACAGCGACATCTACTGCTTTGCTAATGTCGGGTATGGCTTTCGAAACAGCGGGAGCAACTAGTGCATCCTGTTCGTTAATGCATTGCAATACTTCGACTGTACTCATTAAGTCAATGTGCTCACTTGCTGAGTTTATTGCTTCAGAAGGAATGCTATTTAGCTCATTCAGTATGTCGTGGGTATCAGTCATTGTTAGCCTTTGCGGAATTGTTGTTACCTAACATGCACACTGCAGTAGCGACTGTCGTTGCGATAAGCAGTTGCCAAGAGAAACCTAAACTGAATTGATATTCTTCAGGAAGGTATAAGCCCATTATATAAGGTTGCATCAACACTGGGATGATAAATCCGATGAATAATGCCGCGATAATTGAGAATGGAGAGCCTCTAGTACTGAACAAGGCAGTGAAGTAAATACCGAGTAAGCCACTATAAGAGAAAATCATCACACTAAGCGCGAAGGCAAGCAATGGCATATCGCTGTGCTGTTGCCAGTAAAAGCACAATGCGGCCATTAGACTTAGTGCTATTGCTACAACAATCATACTGATTCTTCCAGCCATTACCGTTTGACTTTCAGACAGTGTTTTTCCGCGGCTAAGTAGCATGCCACGATAGATATCTTGAACCGCTACAGAGGACATTGAATTTAGACCTGAATTCAGAGTCGATAAGGCTGCTGCAATAATACCAATTGTTACTACCGCTTTGATGCCGTTAGGTAAATCGGTGAGAACGTAATACATGAATATCGTCACGGTTTGGCCTACAAATTCTGGCGTAGGCACTTCTCCGTTAGCAATACTTTGGCTCATCAAGTCGGGGCGTTGATAATAAATATAGAGTAGCATTCCAATAACGACAAAAATCAGAACTACCGGTATGCCCATAAGTATTGAGGAGGTTAAAGCTTTCGTTGCCTCTTTAGAATCTTTGCAGGTGAGCATGCGTTGAGTGACATCCTGATCCATACCAAATGCGGCAATATTCAATAACACAAAACCGGTGATCACTGACCAAAAACCAAATACACCTGAAGGTGAAAAATCCAATGAAAAGTCGATTAGTGTCAGTTTGGATTGGGAGCCATCACTCGGGTTTTGTAGCGCATTTATGATCGCACTGAAATCAGCAGGGATGCTATACAACAAATACCCCAGCACTAGCAATGCAGCAGAGATATACACAATACATTGAATCACGTCGCTATATATTACCGTGCGAATGCCGCCGTAGACGGTATAGATCAATCCGACAGTCGCTATTAATGCGATAGAAATGATGACACTAGAGGCTTCGATATTACCGAACAAGATCATAGCAATCGCGATGGCTGCCATGTATAGCCTAGCGCCACTTGCAAATAAACGTCCAACTAAATAAACCGAACCAGCTTGATATTTGGCCTGATCGCCAAAGCGTTGTGCTAGCAATTCATACACCGTAAATACTTTAAACTGGTAGAATTTGGGTAGTAAGAAGCGAGCGACGAAAAACGCAGCTATGAAACCTGCTAAATTAGTTGCGAGGTAAGTTAGATCGCCACGATAACCTTGGTCTGGACCACCAAGAAATGTTGCAGCACTCTGTGAGGTTGCCAATACCGAAATAGCAACCACCCACATAGGTATCGATTTCCCACCGAGAAAGTAGTCATTTGAGGTTGCCGCTTGGCGGTTATATAACCAGCCACTGGTAATAAGTATCAGTCCGTAGCCAGCAAAAATAAGCCAGTCGATTGTAGAAAATTGGTCAATCATAACGCTCTTTTAGTTATTTTGAGGGCGATATCTACTTTCAAAAAGCTTGAAAGCGATTTTTTGCCCATTCGCTTGATTTATCTTGCCATTAACCCATTAATCATGATGAAAAACAAGTTTCACTAGTTTACTATCAACCTACTAATTAACAGGATATTTCTTTTTGGCCAGATATACTCACGCTAGCATCGATCTCGGTGCCTTAAAACATAACTTTGCAGCGATGAGCTCCTGCGCACCAAACAGCAAACAAGTGGTTGTTGTGAAAGCAGACGCCTATGGAAATGGTGCGCTTGCGGTAGCGAATTGCTTGCGTGATGAAGCCGACATGTTTGCTGTTGCCTTCCTCGATGAAGTGTTTGAATTGAGAGAAGCGGGAATTACTCAGCCCATCCTCGTGCTTCAAGGCCCGCATCAGGAACAAGAGTGCGAGTTAAGCAAAGTCCTTAATGTGGTTTGGATGCTGCATGTTGAACAACAACTTAATTGGATCAACAAGCGCATCGCAAACAACGAACTAGATGAAAGTCATCATTGGGTGAAGTTTGATACCGGCATGCATCGCCTAGGTTTAATGATTGAGGATTACCAACAGCTTGCTGAAGCATACCCCCACATATTTCATAAAAATACGGTGATTGCCACGCATTTAGCCACAGCTGATGAGCCTGATAATAATGCTTCAAGTATCGCTATTAATAAATTTATGAATGTCATGTCGCAACGACATGATTGTTTATCCATCGCCAATTCAGCCGCTAATATTTGTTTACCCGATTCCGCAAAAATGTGGAACAGAATGGGAATATCACTATATGGCAGTTCACCATTTGAAAATAATGAGGTGGCGGTTCTCTTAAAACCAGTGATGCAATTAAATAGTGAAGTGATTGCATTACGCACTATTGCAGCAGGTGAATCGGTTGGTTACGGTGCCACTTGGACTGCCAAACAAACATCTGTAATCGCAACCGTTGCGATAGGCTATGCCGATGGCTATCCGCGTCACGCGCCAATTGGCACCCCAGCACTTTTCGAAGGAAAGGTAGGGACGTTAGTCGGGCGTGTTTCAATGGATATGCTGACCTTTGATGTTACTGATATTGAAAATATAGAAATTGGAACGAAAGTTGAATTATGGGGGAAAAACCTGCCCATAAACGAAGTTGCTAAAAAGATTGGCACAATTGGCTACGAACTGATGACACGAATTTCGAAGCGAGTTCCTCGGAAATTCGTAGAATGAGCTATTTCGTTGGTATAGATGCGGGTGGTACTCACTGCCGAGCATCCTTATATGACGACAAGGCTAGACTCTTAGGTTCAGGTAAAGCCGGCCCAGCCAACGTTTTTAATGATTTTGCCTCAGCCATGCAGCAAATTGAGCATGCAATTTCACTTGCTATTAGCGATTCAAAGATTCATACCGATTCATCAAATATTGTTGTTGGTGCAGGGTGCGCCGGTGGACAAACCGCTCTTGCGAAAGAACAACTCTTGAAGTGGCGGCACTCCTTTAAACAGTTTTATATGATCAGTGACTTACATGCCAGTTGTTTTGCAGCGAACAAAGGTGATCCTTGTATCGTGATCATAACAGGCACGGGTTCATCTATTGCACATTATCAAGCGTCTAACGTCGCTCAATATGGCGGCCATGGTTTTTTTCATGGAGATGATGCTAGCGGAGCTTGGTTGGGTTTAAGTGCGGTGAAACTACTTTTAAAATCTTATGATCACATTGTGCGTGATGATGAGTTTTGTTCTGTAATTTCAAAAGAACTTGAGCTAGATTACCCACCTTCAGAAGCCAATAAAGCTAAGCATATTGATGCAATTTTAACTCGCTTCAAACTCAAGCGCGCGACTGACTATGCTGTTCTTGCTCCGATCATCGTAGACTTATATAAATCTGACAATAAAACGGCAAGAACATTACTAGAGAAAGGTAGGGATTATCTGATTTCTGTGCTGCAAGCCAACAAGCTAAGTTCAGATAAGCCGATATTCATAACCGGTGGTTTGGCAAGTACTTATCAACCTCTACTGGCGCAACAATTAGCTCAGGAAATCAATATTATGCAGGGCTCCGCGCAAGAGGGAGCTATGTTATATGCTAGATTGCAAGCGGACTAAGGAAATAATCCTACGAGCCCTAATCCGCGTCCTCACAAAATCAGTTTGAAGCCCAATTTGCAATTAGATTCCATGCCGACAATGACTCACATCACTACCTATTCTCCAACCGGTTATAATCCAACCAACCTCCGTCAACAGGGTTATGTTGTAAATATGCAGCGTGCAGTTTATCACTGAAGGACCAAAAATCTGGCGCGGTGCGTCGCACTCCATACTTATCCATTAAGCGAGTATAATCTAACTCAGATCTGATCCGTTCAACATCGGCGACCATGCCAGCAATCTCACTTTCGTTAACATGCAAAAAGGCATCGGGATAGCTACCCAAAATGCCATGTACCAAAGTTACCGTATCGTTTTTGATATCTCGGTTATCATCTTCATTAAACAAACTATTCACATTGTAATGGGCGCTGTTGCGGATAAGTGTGAAAATTTCAGGGGAGTGGCTTGTGTTCGACTCAACCATGATCATTGTGAGTTCAGGCAAGATTGAAGCACCTTTACCATTCACGCGATTAAGTTGGCGCAGCAAGGCCAAACTGTTTTCCTTCAATTCGCTTGTGCTAAGTTGATAACTATTTGGTTGAACATCTTTAAGATGCGCCTTAAATTTCGTGTATAGCTCTTGCTTAGGGTCAGTGGTAGAAAATTGAATACCACTTGGATGGGTAAACGGATCCACGTTTCCTTCAAAATATTCAGTTAACTCATCTCCTGCCTTTTGATACCAAGATTTTTGTTCTTTTAGGCGTTCGCTTGGGGGTAAGAAGGCGAGGAAATTGGATTCTCCTTCAAGGCGCAAGAAATCCATGTAAAGGCGAGTTAAAAGTTGGTGACCATAGTTGCCGTAAACGTCAAAACCAGCTACTAATAAATAGTGGATTCGCTCAAGCAAGACATAGTCGATTACCCACGCTGTTTTCGGGGGCGTGCCGATTAAACCTTTCACAACTGTAGCGTTATCAAAGTGGCGAAATACCGTTAAACTTGCATTTTTGTTTTGTGCATCACCATCCCAAATAGCATCAACGCGAAGGTGCTCTGCATTTTCGAAGTTATCGTTTAGAAACTTATTACGTGCTTGTTGATAGTCACTTTGGCGACCAGCATACTTTATCCAATCACTTGCTAAGGCAGTACTTTCTTCTTGTGCAGGCATTCGTAAATTTTCTGTTTGCGAGGCGTAAAATGCGTTTAATTTTGGACTATCAACAAAATCAGGGTCGACAAAAAACACCCAAAATCTGTCGTTAATCACGTTTAGTGCAACTTGGCCACGACAAACTGGACCTTTGATATAGCCCATAATGGTGTTTTCAGCACGCTCCAGCATAAACCGGTAGCGTGAATCCTCTGGCAATTGCTCAAATGCTATAAGCGGATTGGCGGCAACCTCGGGGGCGTAACCGGGTAATTTGTTCACCTTATAGTCGGCGTTTATAAACCACTTTTCCCACTTATCCATTAACTTTTTATCAATTGCATATGGCTGATGGGTTTTATTCACAATAGTCGAGGTGACGGCTTGCAGCCGATAATAAACGCGTTCAACTCCTGGATCATCAAATGGGCGTGTCCCTGCAATCACTTTAATGGCTTGACCGGTTGGTGTGCTGGATCTATATAATTTAAAAAACTGAGGCTGTGTATTGCTTGTCGTAATTTCACTAAAATAAAGGTGCGTGGTAAATAAATGTTCGTAGATATAACGCGCACTTAGCTGCATTTTGAGGGAATCACCGTTTAGAAACAACTCGAAAGCGTCGACAGCACTTCGCTCTTCACTCGACATGTTCTTCACCGAAGGCATTCTCGCGCCTTGCTCTAACCATGTCATTAATGTTTTATCTTCGGACTCTGTTAAACCGGGCAAGCCGTATGGCATACCAGCAAAAGGTTGTTCTTGCGCATATTGATCAAATTCTTCAATAGTCGGGCATTGTTGCTCGCGACTCATGCTCACATCAAAGCGCTTATCCAATAATTTATGATTGGGTAGAGGATGTTGTTGTTTTAGCTTGAGCATGCGTGCTAACACACTGGCTTGCGTATTCGCTGCGCGCGTTTGTTCACGTTCGTTCAGAACGGGGAAAAAATCTCGCTCCCGCCATTGCTGTGTTTCAAAAGCATCGATAAAGAGTCGATTGGGCGTGGCTGCAATTAAACGCGCGCCATCATATACTTTCTGTTCGTTGGCTCCTCGTTCGATCCCCTCTACTGAAGTCATTTTCAATTGACATGGTGCATCGTAACAGGCGTGGCAAACGACACATCGACTTTCAATGATAGGTTTGGCTTCTTGCGTAAAAAAGTCAGGATATTGGGTATTAAAAGAAGTGTCAGTCGCAGTGCTAACATCACGGTTAGTCGTATCAGCATCACCAAACTTGTCGTCTAAACTAAAGTTGGCGAGAGTTGCACACCCTGATGCGATAAAAAATGTTATCACGCAGGCTTTAAAGAAAAAGGAAGGGGTTGAACTCATTAATACTCCACGAAAAGGTACTGCAGTTGTTTATTTTCGCAGTGTAATTTTGTTGATAGGGAACAGCTTCGGAAAATACCGAATTCAGCGCTATGTTATACGCCTAGCCTAACATTTAGATTACTGGTTTCAAATAAGTTTTGCGAGATGAAATTGATATTATCGGCTATATCAAGGTCTGTATATCTCTCGTATCAGAAGGCCAAGTCACTAACATCACCATTTACGCACCATGTCGGAATAAACTTCTACATCAAGCAAACTCTCTCTGTTTAGATCAAGCTTCAACAATTCCGAATAACGACCACTTTTTTGTAAGCTGTCGATACCGCTTTCGAAATCCTTGATAACTGCCTGAGCATCTGGATATTCGCGATTCATCGCTAAGCTGATGTCTACCTTAATTAATGCTGCTTTGGACATATAAAGTGGTTTCAGACCTGCGTTTACAAGTAATAAATTAGCTTCTTTTGCGATGGCTTTGTCTACCAATAAATAATCAACTCTTCGTTCAGCTAGCTGTTTCAGATTATCGAAAAACGTGGGTGATCGAGCCCAGCGAACTTCGCGCTCTCCTCGCAGTTGGTCAGTATTGGCGAATCTGTTTTCTATGCCGACACGCTCTCGATAGAGTTGCTCAAGTCGCGTTATGGATTCGGCTTTTCGGCTGCGCGAGACCAAATGCAAGTTCATTTGCATATAGGGTTTAGAATATATGTAGCGATCACCTTCGTTGTTCAATGAGTAGTGATCAATGTAGCCGGAGAACTTTCCTGAGCGTAAGCCACTTCCAGACCAAGCTTGGGTAGTGGCTGTTATATTTACTTGCCTAGAAGCGAGTGCCGCGCTGACTAAATCCATTTGTCTAGCCGGTAGCTCATGTTCGTCAATATAGGTAACAACTTTATTACCTACGAGTTTGAGAGTATTAGCCTGAGAGCCTGTTGACACAAGTACAGTAATCAACATCAAAATGAACGAAAACGTTTTGTTTATCATGCCTTTCTTTCTCATTCTCCAAACGCTCCTGCTGCACCAGGGAATACCACGGGACTTTCAAAGCCATCTTCGCTGACGCTAGCAACGCCAAAGAAATAGTTATCGATAACGACATTCTCTAAAGTTGCAGTAGTCACATTCCCTACATATTTACTGTATTGCCATTGAGGCGCGTCAGTTAAACGCCAATATACTTTGTAGCCCTTCAGATGCGGATTGTTAGGAGTAGGGCTAAGGTCATCATGAGGCTTCCAGCTTAATGTGGTCGAAGCTTGCACTGCGCCGCTAATGTTGACATCGGCCGGTGGATTAGGCGCATTTGCCATACCAGCTAATGAAACGGCATTAAGTGCCGTGAGTTTTGCAGCGTACTCGAAGTTAACGCCCTCTATCGTATCGCCATATACGATCCCATTCTCGGTTCTAAGATCTTGATGTTGTCTGTTGTAATTTTCATTGGTTTCCATAATGCGAACACCAGGAAAGCCAAGATCGTTGAACGGGCGATGATGTCCACCGCGTCTGAAACGGTCGAGACGATAAACGACCATCGTGTCTAAATTTTCAATATAGCGATCTGCCATTAAATCGATGTAGCGTGCTAAATTGCGGCTGGGACTATCTACTTCACCACCAGTGAATCTGCGATAATTCGCCTCTTCTGGTGTTTCGGTGTTTCGCGTTCCTTCAGCGAAGATGCGAGCAGTTGTATTATTGATGACACCATTAACACCCTCTATGTTGCCAATCATGTCATTGTTTAATACCGCTTTTAATCGCCAGTTATTTGCTTTTGCATATTCGGCTAGAATTTTGCCGCCAAAGAGGCCTTGTTCTTCACCGGCAAGTGCTGCGTAAACAATACTTCCTTCAAATTGATGTTTACTCAATACCCTTGCTGCTTCCAATGTGCCAGCTACGCCAGATGCATTATCATTCGCTCCGGGGGAGTCTGATTCACTATCCATTACATCAGATACTCGAGAATCAATATCACCACTCATCATGACGTAGCGGTTTGGATCGCTGGTACCTTTTTGAATGGCAATTACACTAACTATTTCTGTCGCGTTTGGGATGCGGCTTTCGCCAGATATAACTTGAGATTGAAAAAATACTTCTAAACAGCCATTACATTCCATTGATATTTTTTCAAACTCTTCTTTAATCCAACGTCGTGCGGCACCAATTCCACGAGTTTCAGACTCAGTTTCTGAAAGCGTATGGCGGGTACCAAAACTCACCAGAGTACGAATGTCTTGTTCAATGCGTTTCGCTGAGACATCTTTAGCAATGCCGTGCAAAAGAGCCTGATCAGTGTAGCTTAACGCGTTGCTTGGCGTTTGTTGTGCATTAACGGTTGCTAGCATTGAGGAGGAGAATATCAATGCACTACAAGCAAATGTGTTACCAAGCTTCTTTAAAAATACTGATTTACGCATGTATGTTCCTCAAAAGGTTCGTTGCAAATTAATAGTTGGCTAGTGATCTAGTCCTGAACTAAATGAACGCGTAGGCGTCACCAAACAATTCTTCTTTGTCTAAGCCCGCAGCACAAAATTCATCTCGAATGGTTGCTGACATTTCAAAGCGACCTGCCGCATAGACCTGTTTTCCTGACCAGTCTGTGATGTCTTTCAGGACGGCCTTGTGCACCCAACCGACATGACCTTGCCATTGCTCACTCGGAAGTTCGACAACAGGAACGAAAGTAAAGTTGGGATGAGTCAAACTCAAAGCTTCTAAGTCTTTTGCTTCATATAAGTCTGCAAAAGATTTGGCACCCCAATATAAGGTAATCTCTCGCCCAGCCTGCTGTTCAAGGCAATCCAATACAATCGATTTAGCATACGAATAGCCAGTGCCTCCAGCGACGATTATGGCTGGCTTATTTGATTCTCGTACGAAGGCCTTACCTAATGGCGCTTCAATCACTAACTTACCCTCGTTCTGACAAGTGGTCAGGACTTCGTAGGCATAGGGATTCTCTGGCTCAGCGCCGATATGTAATTCTATTTTGCCCGGTGCGCTGGGTGCATTTGCTATGGAAAATGGTCGCTTATCACTTTCACCCATTACAACTTGAAGGTATTGGCCTGCTTTGAACACAAGCGGAATCTCTGGCACCAATATCACTTTATGCACAACGTTGGTTAGCTCTTCAATTGACTCAACCGTGCAATTAATCACTTTCATGAAGGTCCTTTATTCAGATCTTAAAAAGATTAAGACCTTGTTAAAATTATTGTTTGTTAAACTGTAAAAATCGATTATTTATCAGACGCTGTGTCGAGTAATCCAAGTTCGTCCCAAATGTCATCAACGCGCTGCTTAACAGCTTCATCCATAACAATCGGTTCTCCCCATTCTCTGTCCGTTTCACCCGGTAACTTATTCGTTGCATCCATTCCCATTTTGGAACCTAAGCCAGACACCGGCGATGCAAAATCAAGATAATCAATGGGTGTGTTTTCGACTAACATTGTGTCTCGAGCTGGATCCATGCGTGTCGTGATTGCCCAAATAACGTCGTTCCAATCACGTGCATTTACATCATCATCACAGACTATCACAAATTTCGTGTACATGAATTGACGCAGGAATGACCACACCCCCATCATGACGCGCTTAGCATGCCCGGGATATTGTTTTTTCATTGTCACAATAGCCATACGATAAGAACAACCTTCAGGTGGAAGATAAAAATCGACTATTTCAGGAAATTGCTTTTGAAGAATAGGAACGAAAACTTCATTCAAAGCCACACCTAATATGGCTGGTTCATCTGGTGGTCTGCCAGTGTAAGTACTGTGATATATCGGATTGTTTCTGTGGGTGATATGCGTCACAGTAAACACAGGAAATTCGTCAACCTCGTTATAGTAACCGGTATGATCACCATACGGGCCTTCCGGCGCCATTTCACCTTGCTCAATATAACCTTCCAACACGATCTCGGCACTGGCAGGAACTTGTAAGTCGTTGGATATTGATTTTACAACTTCGGTTTTCTCGCCACGCAACAAACCAGCGAAGGCATATTCTGACAATGTATCCGGGACTGGGGTAACGGCACCTAAAATAGTCGCGGGATCTGCTCCAAGGGCAACCGATACAGGATAGTTTTCGCCTGGATGTTCTTGGCACCACTCTTTAAAGTCTAGCGCACCACCGCGATGAGATAGCCAACGCATTATCACTTTGTTTTTGGCGATCACTTGTTGTCGGTAAATACCTAAGTTTTGACGTTTTTTGTGTGGGCCGCGAGTGACTGATAGCCCCCACGTGATGAGCGGGGCTGCATCACCAGGCCAACAGCGTTGAATAGGTAACAAGCTTAAATCTACATCATCGCCACTAATTACATTTTCTTGGCAAGGTGCTTTTTTTACTTCTTTTACTGGCATGTTAAGCACTTGCTTAAATACCGGGATTTTACTCCAAAGGTCTTTAATGCCTTTGGGTGGATCTGGCTCTTTCAAGAACGCTAGTAGTTTGCCAACTTCTCGAAGTGACTCAACAGACTCTTGGCCCATGCCCAACGCAACGCGTTTTGGTGTCCCAAAAAGGTTTGCCAACACTGGCATGTTCGCACCTTTAGGATTCTCGAAAAGGATTGCTGGACCGCCTGCCCGCAATGTTCTATCGGCAATTTCGGTCATTTCAAGTTCGGTATCAATTTCCATTGTTACGCGTTTTAACTCTCCGACTTTTTCGAGTTGATCGATGAAGTCTCGAAGATCCTTATATTTCATTTATACTCCTGATGAAAATCATTGTGAGTGCCCGAAATGACAGCTTTTCATTTTCAAAATTATACTGCTTTTTTAGGAATTTAAGCTTTACTTAAAGTCTAACAAAAAATAGCGAAGGCTGTTAATTCATTCTGAGTATTTTCGCATTGTCGTTTGTACTGCTGAAACATACGCATTGATCAAATGATAGATTAAAATTGTTTTTCACTTTTTGTTATTCTTGCCGATAGATAATAAGCACCTTAAATATCGCATTGTCAGGAGTGTTTGTGTTCAAATTTTCAATTTTTGTGGCTGTATTTCTCGCTTTCATCGGCAGCGCGCAAGCTCAGCAGATAGAAGCAGTACAGATATATAGCCAAGATGAGCTAATTAAACTGATTAATAAAAACCAGCATTTAGAACGTGTTGTCTCTGATCGTTGCCAATTGGTACAAGACATTGAGGCAAGAGCTGAAGTACTGAGAGTGCCCGCCTATCAATTCTTATGGGGCGATATGTTGGCGTGGGGAGTGTGCGTTGACGCTGAACCAGAGCGCGGTGTTTTTTACATGAGAGAGGCCGCTGCTCAGGGGCTTGCTGCTGCACTAGAACAACTAGGGCGTTATCATTCTGTTGGCAAACTAGTGCAAGAGGACAAGAAGCGCGCCGTTATCTATTTACGCGAAGCTTCCGCATTAGGCAATTTAAAAGCGCAATTGCAATTGGCCGAACTGTTTATTGATGGTTATGGCAGCCCTTACGACTTTGAAGATTTGTACCACTGGTTATACAACGCGATTACAGATGACAGCCGAACCCACCAAAGAATTGCGATGTACATGGGAGAGCTAGAGTCTCTAATGCACCCTAAAGCGGTTCGAAATGCGCGTAAGCCAATGGTCAATTGAGCATTGGCTACAATCTAGCCTAAATAAAAGACTTGCAAGAAAAACCTTGATATAATCCCGTTGAATTTAACAACGAAAAGAATGAATGTCAGACGATCCGCATTACTCAAGAGAAAAAGCAAAATACGAAAATCCGGTTGCAAGCCGTGAATTTCTACTCGAAACACTATCCAACGCTAAAACATCACTCTCCTTCTTAGAAATATGTAATCTTGTCAATGCGAAAGAAGAAGAGGCGAGAATTGGTATTCAGCGACGTTTGCGTGCAATGGAACGCGAAGGGCAGGTGGCTTTTACTCGCGATAAAAAATACGAAGTGCAAAAAGCAGAGGCGCTCATCCGAGGCCGAGTCATTGGCCATCGCGACGGCTTTGGCTTCCTGAAGCACTCAGATACAGAAAAAGATTTATTTATCCATCAAGGCCAGATGCAAACATTGTTGCACGACGATATCGTGGAAGGTGTTAACAGTGGCTCCGATCGCCGTGGTCGCTCTGAATTTCGAGTTAATCGAGTCCTTGAACCAAGAAAAGAACCCATTGTTGGGCGCGTTTTCAAGGAAGATGGTGTCACAATTGTTATTCCAGATGACAACCGCATTTCACACGAAATTATCATTCCTCCCGAAGGCAGAAATGGCGCTCGCCAAGGTCACGTCGTGGTGGTTGAAATAACTCAACGCCCACGCAGACAAGTTAATGCGATTGGTAAAATCCTTGAAGTACTAGGCGAACATATGGCGCCGGGTATGGAAATCGAAATGGCCTTGCGTAATTTCGATATTCCCCATAATTGGCCCAAAGGCGTACTTAAGCAAGTTGAAGGCCTCTCCGAAGAAGTCCCTGAGGAATCAAAGAAAGGGCGTATCGACTTACGCCAACTTCCTTTAGTTACTATCGATGGTGAAGATGCTAGAGATTTCGATGATGCGGTTTATTGTCAACCAAATGATGATGGCACTTGGCAGCTTTGGGTTGCCATTGCCGATGTCAGTTCGTATGTGAAAACGGGCACGGCTTTAGACAGCGAAGCTCAAAATAGAGCGACATCAGTATACTTCCCTGAAAAAGTTATTCCTATGTTGCCAGAAGCACTATCTAACGGTTTGTGTTCTTTAAACCCCGACGTGGATAGACTCTGTATGGTTTGTGAAATGACCATCACAGCGAAAGGTAAACTGCAGGAGTATCAATTTTACGAGGCGGTTATGCGTTCTCATGCCCGACTTACTTATAATAAAGTTTGGGGTATTTTGAAAGGCGATGAAGCCTTAATGAAACGCTACGAAAAGTATGTTCCTTATTTAGAAAATCTGAATCGCTTATTCAAAGCTTTAAAGACCGCACGCCAAGGCCGTGGGGCAATTGAGTTCGAAACAATAGAAAGCAAATTTGTGTTCAATGCACAAAGGAAAATCTCTCATATTATTGCTGTTGAGCGTAATGAAGCTCACATGCTAATTGAAGAATGCATGATAATGGCAAATGTTTGTGCTGCTCAGTTTTTAGAGAAGAACGAAGCTGAGGCATTATTTCGTATACATGATAAGCCCGATGAAGATCGCTTAACGACATTTAAAACCTATCTTTCCGAAATAGGTATTCCGTTTACTGTCCATGAAGAGCCAACGCCAGCTGATTTCACTAGCGTAATGAAAAAAATTCAACACCGTCCTGATAAAGAGTTGATTCAGACGATGTTGCTTCGCTCAATGAAACAAGCCGTCTACTCTCCTGATAATGTAGGGCATTTTGGTTTGGCTTTAGACGCCTATGCGCATTTTACCTCGCCAATCCGTCGTTATCCTGACCTTGTCGTGCACAGAGCTATAAAAGCAATTATCGACAAGCAGAATACGCGTAAATCAAAGACAGGTGGAAAGTCCTATTCAGCTGAAGAAGTTGAGCAATTAGGTGAACAATGTTCGATGGCCGAGCGCCGTGCAGATGATGCAACTAGAGATGTTTCAGATTGGCTTAAATGCGAATTCATGCAGGATCATGTGGGTGATGTTTTTGCTGGTGTGATTGCTTCTGTTACTAACTTCGGGCTATTTGTTCGTATCACTGAATTTCAAATTGACGGTTTAGTTCATATTACATCGTTAGCAAGTGATTACTATCATTTTGATGACCAGAAACAGTGCTTGATTGGCGAAGCATCAGGCGTCATGTTCAGATTAGGTGACGAAGTTAATATTAAAGTGGCTGGCGTTAATCTGGATGAAAGAAAGATTGATTTGTTGATTGATGGCGTGACTAACACTCGTGGAAAAGTAAAAGCACCACGCAAACGCAGCGGAAAAGCGGGCGGGAAGGGGGCGAAAGGTGGCTCTTCTAAAGCTGATAAGAGCAAAGCTAAAGAAGGCAAAGGCCAAGCGGGTAAAGCGTCAAAAGGCAATGCTGGTACAAAAGAAAACTCTGGTACAAAAGAAAGTACAGGTTCAAATGACAAGCCTGCTTCTAAGCGCAAGCCTTCGGGACGTAAAAAGAGCGGCCCATCATCAAAAGCCAGAAAGTCATCAAAGAATAAGAAGCGAACTTAGTCATGGCACAACAAGAATTGATTTATGGTTTGCACGCAATGACAGCTGTTATTGATCGCGAACCTGAACGAGTGATCGAACTTTTCGTGCTGAAAGGGCGTGAAGACGAACGATTAACACACATTATTAATGAAGCAAGACGCCATAGCATTGGTATTCAATTTTGCCAACGCAAGACTTTGGACGATAAATGCAATGGTGAGCAGCATCAAGGCGTTGTCGCACGAGCAAAACCCGGCAAAGTGTTGGATGAGCACGATCTTGACGCCATCTTAAAGAGTCAAGATATGCCATTTATCCTTGTACTTGACGGCGTTACTGACCCGCATAATTTAGGTGCTTGCTTGCGAACCGCTGACGCTGCTGGTGTTCATGCTGTTGTTGTACCTAAGGACAAATCCGCCGCGCTGTCACCAACCGTTCGCAAAGTTGCTTGTGGTGCCGCTGAAGTTATCCCATTAATTCAAGTGACCAACTTATCTCGCACCTTGAAAGCATTGCAAGATGCTGGCGTTTGGGTGGTTGGCACAGCTGGTGAAGCCGAACAGTCTATTTATCAATGCAAACTGACAGGCCCCACAGCACTTGTAATGGGCGCTGAAGGTAAAGGAATGAGAAGACTTACTCGTGAGAATTGCGATGAGCTGATTAAACTACCGATGGCAGGCTCAGTGAGTAGCTTAAATGTATCGGTCGCTAGTGGTATTTGTTTATATGAGATAGTGAGACAACGAACGGTCTAATAACTGACGGTATCGCCTTGTGTTTTTATTCATCACCCCAACATACTTATTCAAGCACGATCTCAATTCCTAAGTGATGCCTTGCCTGCGGATTAAATAAACTTAATTCAATCGCAAATTAAACTACCGCTCAGGCTAATTTTCTGTTATAGTTTCGCGCCCTTTTTGTAGGGGTGTGGTCTATTTTTTCTAAAATTTCTTTTGAAATCAAGGGCGAGATAGCAGCTTAGAGACTCGTGAGAGTCATAATATTTAACAGCGGAGCACTAAACATGATCCAAATGCAAACTAACCTGGACGTTGCCGATAACTCGGGAGCTCGCAGGGTTCAGTGTATTAAGGTTCTTGGTGGCTCGCATCGCCGTTATGCACATATCGGTGACATCATCAAAGTTACTGTCAAGGAAGCAATTCCTCGCGGTAAAGTAAAAAAAGGTGATGTTCTGAATGCAGTGGTGGTGCGTACTAGAAAAGGCGTTCGTCGCGCAGATGGTTCAACCATCCGTTTTGATAACAACGCAGCTGTTTTGCTTAACGCAAACAAGCAACCAATTGGTACGCGTATTTTTGGCCCGGTCACAAGAGAACTTCGTGGAGATTCATTCATGAAGATCATCTCATTGGCCCCAGAAGTACTTTAAGGAGTCACGATAATGGCTAATAAAATTCGTCGTGATGATGAAGTAGTCGTATTAGCGGGTAGAGACAAAGGAAAACAAGGCAAAGTCTTGAAAGTACTTAGTTCTGACCGTTTAGTAGTTGAAGGTGTGAACATGATCAAGAAACACCAGAAAGCCAATCCACAGATTGAGCAGCCTGGCGGTATCATTGAGAAAGAATCCACTATTCATGTGTCTAATGTAGCGTTAGTTAACCCATCAACGGGTAAAGCTGATCGCGTTGGTTTCCGTGTTGAAGATGAAAAGAAAGTTCGTTTCTTTAAGTCTAACGGCGACCTAGTATAATTATTGGAGAGTACGATGGCGAAACTGCATGATTTCTATAAAGAAACAGTAGTAGCTGAACTTGCGAAGCAGTTCGGGTACAAAAGCGTCATGCAAGTCCCTCGGATTGAAAAAATCACTCTAAACATGGGTTTAGGTGAAGCGGTAGCAGACAAGAAAGTTCTTGAGGCAGCTCAAGCAGACATGGCAGCGATTGCCGGTCAGAAACCTATTGTCACTGTCGCTAGAAAATCAGTAGCGGGTTTTAAAATCCGTGAAGGTTATCCGATTGGCTGCAAAGTGACCCTACGTGGCGAACGTATGTGGGAATTCCTTGAGAGATTAATCTCAATTACTATTCCACGTATCCGTGACTTCCGTGGTCTTAACCCGAAATCTTTTGACGGTCGAGGCAACTATAGCATGGGTGTTCGTGAACAAATCATCTTCCCTGAAATCGAATTCGATAAAGTGGATAAAATGCGTGGTATGGATATTACTATCACTACTAGCGCAAATACTAACGACGAAGCACATGCTCTTTTGAGTGCGTTTAGCTTCCCGTTTAGAAAATAAGGTGTAGGGTTATGGCAAAAGAATCAATGAAGGCGCGCGAAGCAAAACGTGCCAAGCTGGTTAAACAGTATGCAACGAAACGTTCGGCGCTTAAAGCGGTGATCAGTGACGTGAACTCTTCGGAAGAAGAGCGCTGGGATGCTGTTCTTAAACTGCAAAAACTTCCACGTGACTCGTCTCCGTCTCGTCAACATAATCGTTGTCGTATTACGGGCCGTCCACATGGGTTCCTACGCAAATTTGGTCTTTCCCGTATTAAGCTTCGTGAAGCTGCGATGCGTGGTGAAGTCCCTGGCCTTAAAAAAGCCAGCTGGTAAGGAGAGCAGACTATGAGCATGCAAGATCCTATAGCAGATATGTTTACCAGAATTCGTAACGGCCAATTGGCTTCTAAAGTTACGGTTTCTATGCCTTCTTCTAAAGTACGTGTTGCTATTGCAAAAGTACTAGAAGCTGAAGGTTATGTTGAAAGTTCTTCTGTAACTGAAGGTGTTAAGCCTGTATTAGAAGTTACATTGAAGTATTTCGATGGTAAAAAAGTAATTGATACAATCGAACGAGTTAGCCGTCCTGGTTTACGCATCTATAAGAAAAAAGATGAGTTACCAAAAGTGATGGGCGGACTTGGGATTGCTATCGTGTCTACCTCAAAAGGTGTGATGACTGACCGTGCAGCTCGTAAAGCTGGCATGGGTGGTGAGATCATCGGTTATGTAGCATAACAGGGGAAATATTATGTCACGTATAGCAAAAGCACCTGTCGACATCAGAACTGGCGTTGAAATTAAAATCGCTGGCCAAGAAGTCACAGTAAAAGGTAGCAAGGGTACATTAACTCGCGTATTTAATGACGCTGTTGAAGTAGTACAAGAAGAGAACCAATTGAAAGCACTTCCTCGTGAAGGCGTTGCTAACAACTGGGCTCAAGCTGGTACTGCTCGCGCATTATTAGATCAAATGGTAGTTGGTGTTACCGACGGTTTTGAAAAGAAACTTCAACTTAATGGTGTTGGTTACCGTGCTCAGGCACAAGGTAGCAAACTAAACCTTACGTTGGGCTTTTCACACCCTGTCGTCTACATGATGCCTGAAGGTATTACTGTAGAAACCCCTACACAAACTGAAATCATTGTGAAAGGCACTGATAAGCAGGTTGTAGGTCAGGTTGCAGCGAACATCCGCGCATATCGTCCACCAGAGCCTTATAAAGGTAAGGGTGTTCGTTACGCAGATGAAACTGTGCGTCGTAAAGAAGCTAAGAAAAAGTAGGTAGGTAATCCGATGGATAAGAAATCAGCTCGCTTACGTCGCGCAACTCGCGCCCGTAAGAAAATTAGTGAGTTAGGTGCACATCGCTTGGTTATAAACCGCACACCTCGCCACATCTATGCTCAGTTAATCGCTCCAAGCGGTTCTGAAGTATTAGCAGCAGCTTCTACTGTAGAAAAAGAATTGAAAGGTTCTTTAACAGCTACAGGCAACGCAGAGGCAGCAGCGGCAGTAGGTAAAGCGATCGCAGAACGAGCTATCGAAAAAGGCGTTAATAAAGTCGCTTTCGATAGAAGTGGATTTAAATATCATGGTCGTGTGAAAGCACTGGCTGATGCCGCTCGTGAAGCGGGTCTTCAGTTCTAGGAGTTTAAAATGGCTAAGCAAGAAGTTCAACAACAGGGTGATCTGTTAGAAAAGCTTATCGCTGTAAACCGCGTATCAAAAGTTGTTAAAGGTGGTCGCATCTTTAGTTTCACAGCTTTGACAGTGGTTGGCGATGGCAATGGCCGCGTTGGTTTTGGTTACGGTAAGGCACGTGAAGTACCTGCTGCAATCCAAAAAGCAATGGAAAAGGCTCGACGCAACTTAGTTGACGTTGACCTTAATGGCAACACATTACAGCATCCAATTAAAGGTCGTCATTCTGGCTCTAAAGTTTACATGCAGCCTGCATCTGAAGGTACTGGTATTATTGCCGGTGGTGCGATGCGTGCAGTGCTTGAAGTAGCTGGTGTTCAGAACGTACTTTCAAAATGCTACGGTTCTACAAACCCAATTAACGTTGTTCGCGCAACAGTCAATGCTTTAGTGGAAATGAATTCACCAGAGAAGATTGCTGCTAAACGTGGTTTGTCAGTCAAAGATATTTTGGGGTAATTGAACATGTCTAAGATGATCAAATTTAAGCAAACTAAAAGCTCAATCGGGCGTCTTCCTAAGCACAAAGCAACATTAGTTGGTTTGGGATTACGTAAAATCGGACAAGTACGTGAGTTGGAAGACACTCCGTCAGTTCGTGGCATGATCAACCGTGTTCAATACATGGTTGAGATTATAGAGGAGTAACACATGAGACTTAATACTCTCGCTCCTGCCGAGGGAGCTAACAATACAGGTAAACGTGTTGGTCGCGGTATCGGTTCTGGCTTAGGCAAGACTGGTGGTCGTGGTCACAAAGGTCAAAAGTCTCGCTCAGGCGGTTCTGTTAGACCTGGTTTTGAAGGCGGCCAGATGCCACTTCAACGTCGTTTGCCGAAATTCGGTTTTACGTCACGTAAATCGTTTGTGTCTGACCAAGTTACTCTTAGCGAAATCGCTAAAGTAGAAGGTGATATCGTTTCTCTTGAAACTTTGAAAGCAGCGGGTCTTGTTAAAAAAGAAGTCCTGTTTGTTAAAGTTATGAAGAGTGGCGAAATAAATCGTCCTGTTACTTTAAGCGGTGTCCGAGTAAGTAAAGGCGCACTTGAAGCGATTAACGCGGCTGGCGGTAAGGTAGAGGAATAAGCTAAATGGCAAAACCAGGACAAGATTCAGGAGCAAAAGGCGGTTTAAGCGAGCTTAAATCACGCTTGTTGTTTGTTCTTGGAGCAATTATCGTGTTTAGGCTGGGCTCTTATGTGCCTATCCCTGGTATTGATGGCAATGTGTTGGCTCAATTATTTGAACAACAGAAAGGCACTATCGTAGAGATGATGAATATGTTCTCTGGTGGTGCTCTGGAACGTGCTTCAGTACTAGCGTTAGGGATAATGCCTTACATCACAGCTTCTATTATTGTGCAATTGCTTTCGCATATGTACCCTCCATTGATGGAACTGAAAAAAGAAGGTGAAGCGGGTAAACGGAAAATTAGTCAGTACACAAGGTATCTTACTTTGATGCTAGCTATTTTTCAGTCTGTCGGTATTGCTACTGGTCTGCCAAACTTAGTTCAAGGTTTAGTGGTAAACCCTGGCATTGGTTTCTATTTTACAGCAATCGTGAGTTTGGTTACTGGCACCATGTTCTTAATGTGGTTAGGTGAGCAAATTACAGAACGCGGCATCGGAAATGGTATTTCTATACTTATTTTCGCTGGTATCGTAGCGGGTTTGCCAACAGCGATTGGTCAAACTGCAGAGCAAGCAAGGCTAGGCGAAATTAACCTTCTTTTCTTGCTCGTTATCGGTGCCATTATAGTAGCGTTAACATACTTGGTTGTTTTCGTAGAACGTGCGCAACGTCGCATTGTTGTTAACTACGCTAAACGCCAACAGGGTCGCAAGGTTTTTGCTGCGCAAAGTTCACATTTACCGCTTAAGGTGAATATGGCAGGTGTTATACCACCTATCTTTGCATCTAGTATTATCCTTTTCCCAGGGACGCTTGCTGGTATGGTTGGTCAGAACGAGTCACTCTCATTCTTGACTGATGTATCATTAGCATTGTCTCCAGGGCAACCTTTGTACGTTATGCTTTATGCTGCAACGATTATTTTCTTCTGCTTTTTCTATACTGCATTAGTTTTTAATCCTCGCGAAACAGCTGATAATTTAAAGAAATCTGGTGCTTTTGTTCCTGGTATTCGTCCAGGCGAGCAAACCTCTCGATATATCGATAAGGTGATGACTCGATTAACACTAGCTGGTGCTCTCTATATTACTTTTGTTTGTTTGGTGCCTGAGTTCTTACTATTATGGTTTAACGTTCCGTTTTACTTTGGTGGTACTTCACTACTCATTATTTGTGTAGTGGTAATGGACTTTATGGCGCAGGTACAGACCCATTTGATGTCTCATCAGTATGGGGATGTTCTTAAGAAAGCGAACCTTAAAGGCTAGGCAAACTGCCTAACCCTTGAGCTAGCTATTTACGGAGTGATGTGATGAAAGTTCGTGCATCCGTTAAGCGGATTTGCCGTAACTGCAAGGTCATAAAACGTAACGGCGTTGTTAGAGTGATCTGTGTAGAGCCTAAGCATAAGCAAAGGCAAGGTTAATCCTAAAAAAAGATGGTTTTTAATATCGGGTTGCTGTACTAGCGCCCGAGCCTTAAAACCTTTATTTGCAATTTTGTTACTGGGTAAGTATCCTATCGGGCTTTTTAGGCTAGTAACACTAAATATAAGGAGTGCTGTTAATGGCCCGTATCGCTGGCATTAACATTCCTGATCACAAACATGCAGTAATTGCTATTCAAGCAATTTACGGTATTGGTGCCACACGAGCGAAAGCTATTTGTGTTGGTGCAGGTGTATCAGAATCAACCAAGATGAAAGATCTTGATGAAGAGACTATTGATAAGCTTCGTGATGAAGTTGCTAAATTCACAGTTGAGGGTGACCTTCGCCGTGAAGTATCAATGAGTATTAAACGTTTGATGGACCTAGGTTGCTTCCGTGGTATTCGCCACCGTCGTAGCTTACCTCTACGTGGTCAGCGCACTAAAACTAATGCGCGTACCCGTAAAGGTCCTCGTAAACCTATTAAAAAGTAAGCGAGGGTTACAATGGCTAAAGCACCTACTAGAGCGCGTAAGCGCGTTAAACGTCAAGTTGCAGATGGTATGGCTCATATCCATGCGTCTTTCAACAACACAATTGTGACAATCACTGACCGTCAGGGTAACGCTCTATCATGGGCAACTTCTGGTGGATCTGGTTTCCGTGGCTCACGTAAATCCACTCCTTTCGCTGCACAGGTTGCTGCTGAAAGAGCTGGTATTGCAGCTCAGGAATACGGCTTAAAGAACATTGAAGTGTTCGTTAAGGGCCCAGGTCCAGGTCGTGAATCTGCAATCCGTGCATTGAATGCAACGGGTTATAAGATCACAAATATTACCGATGTGACACCTATACCTCACAACGGTTGTCGTCCACCGAAAAAACGTCGCGTTTAATCGACGGACAGTTGGAGAAAGATCATGGCTAGATATTTGGGTCCAAAACTCAAACTAAGTCGTCGTGAAGGAACAGATTTGTTCCTTAAAAGCGGCGTAAGAGCAATTGAAAGTAAATGTAAAATTGACCAAGCTCCTGGTCAGCACGGCGCCCGTCGCGGTCGTTTGTCTGATTACGGTGTTCAATTGCGTGAAAAGCAAAAAGTACGTCGTATGTATGGCGTATTGGAAAAACAGTTTAGAAACTACTACAAAGAAGCTGCACGTCTTAAAGGCAACACAGGTGAAAACTTGTTGCAACTTCTTGAACAGCGTTTAGATAACGTTGTTTACCGTATGGGTTTTGCCAGCACTCGTGCTGAAGCTCGTCAACTAGTTAGCCACAAGGCTATCGTAGTAAACGGTAAAGTAGTGAACATTCCATCATTCAACGTAAAAGCTGAAGATGTGGTTGCTGTTCGTGAAAAAGCGAAAAAACAGGCCCGTATTGCTTCTGCACTAGAATTAGCAGATCAACGCGAGAAACCAACTTGGTTGGAAGTTGACAATACGAAAATGGAAGGTGTTTTTAAACGCGTTCCTGAAAGAACGGATTTGTCTGCGGACATTAACGAACAGTTGATTGTCGAACTTTACTCTAAGTAAAGATTAACTAAAGAGGATACATTGTGGGTTCAGTGACCGAATTCCTAAAGCCAAGATTAGTTGAAATTGAAAATGTTTCACCTACTCGTGCAAAAGTAACACTAGAGCCTTTAGAGCGAGGCTTCGGCCATACTCTAGGTAATGCATTACGCCGTATTTTACTTTCGTCTATGCCAGGTTGTGCAGTGACTGAAGTAGAAATCGATGGTGTATTACATGAGTACAGCACTAAAGAAGGTGTTCAAGAAGACGTAATCGAAATTTTGCTTAACCTTAAAGGACTAGCAGTTCGTCTTGAAGGTAAAACCGAAGCAACTCTTACACTAGTTAAGTCTGGTGCAGGTACTGTTGTTGCCGGCGATATCCAGCACGATGGTGACGTTGAGATCGTAAATCCAGAGCATGTAATTTGTACTTTGACAGGCGAAGCTGAGTTGAGCATGCGCATTAAAGTAGAAATGGGCCGAGGTTATGTTCCAGCTTCAACTCGTCGTTCCTCTGAAGATGATGATCGTCCTATTGGTCGTTTATTAGTAGATGCTTCATACAGCCCAGTAGAACGTATTGCCTATTCTGTAGAGTCAGCTCGTGTTGAACAACGCACTGACTTAGACAAGCTAATTATCGATATGGAAACTAACGGTACATTAGACCCAGAAGAAGCAATTCGTCGTTCCGCTACTATTTTAGCTGAGCAATTAGATGCCTTCGTAGAATTACGTGACATCTCTGAGCCAGTTGAAAAAGAAGAGAAACCAGAATTCGATCCAATTCTACTTCGTCCAGTTGACGACTTAGAGTTAACGGTTCGTTCTGCTAACTGTTTGAAAGCGGAAGCTATCCAATATATTGGTGACCTGGTACAGCGTACTGAAGTTGAACTTCTTAAAACGCCTAACTTAGGTAAGAAGTCGCTTACAGAAATTAAAGATGTACTTGCTTCTCGTGGTTTGTCATTAGGCATGCGCCTTGAAAACTGGCCACCAGAATCAATCGCTGAAAAAGATTAATCAGGTTTTAGATAAACTGATTTGTAAAGAAGGATATAGCTATGCGCCATCGCAAGAGTGGTAGACAGTTAAATCGCAATAGCAGCCACAGACAAGCAATGTTTAAAAACATGGCCGGTTCTTTGGTAAAGCACGAAGTTATTAAAACTACGTTGCCTAAAGCGAAAGAACTACGTCGAGTAATTGAACCGCTAATCACATTAGCAAAGCAAGATAGTGTTGCTAATCGTCGTCTTGCATTTGCAAGAACGGGTGATAAAGAAGTGGTAGGTAAATTGTTTAACGAACTTGGTCCGCGTTACGACGCACGTCCAGGTGGTTATAGTCGTATATTGAAGTGTGGTTTCCGTACTGGTGACAACGCTCCAATGGCTTACGTTGAATTAGTTGACCGTCCTGTCGTTGAAGCTACTGAAGAAGTAGTTGAAGCAACAGAAGAATAATCACTCTCTACTTTAGAGATTGAAATTAAAAACCCGGCTTACGCCGGGTTTTTTGTTTTCTAACTGCCTATATGATTTGATGAATGCTTTATATGCATCTATTCAATGTAATATTTATCGACGTATACTTTGGCCTGAGCAACAGTTAAACCACCTCTAATTGCGCTAGCACTGATTTGTTCTTGTTCAATACCTCGCTGCTCTGCCAACTCTACCAAACGTTCAAGTGCCTCAGGGTGTTGCGCCAACTGCTCCACTGAGATAATGATCATTGATTCTGATTCGGACGAATCTATAGGAAACAATGCTAGTAAGGCATCAACGACATACTTACCAACTAAGGGGACTTCTTGTATTGTAGTGACAAGCACTTCTAATGTTTTGTTTGGATATCTTTTCGCCAAAGTTTTAGCTATCTGGTCAGCAGAGTCTGGTTCCATCAGTACTGCTGTTTTAACAATTTCGTTAAATTGTTCAGGTGAGAATTTGCAAGCTGCTTCAGTTGCGTATTCGGCATAACTTGGTTCCGCATTTATAGCTAAAGTCACTAACTCGGTCGCGGAAGCAACATTTCTTTCTATTGCTAACTCTATAATGTCATCTACATAGGCTGGCTGAGAAGAAACCGCTGCCGACACAATTTGTCTATATTTATCTGGATATGTATCAAGCGCAATCTTGACTAATTCCTTCGTATTTTCCGGGTATCTAGCTAAAACAGTTCGAATTGCTCTTCCAACTGAATTACTACTTCTTACTTGTTGTTTTAGAAATTGACTTGATTGTTCAGACGTATTTACTAGTTCAACAGGCTGCTCTATGTCTGCAAGGGCGGGAGCGCTACAGACCAGTAATACACTGAGTGCTAGGGCTGAATATTTCATGTATTTTCCTCTACCGTTTATATCTTATCGGCACAACAAGAGTTTATAACAGGTTTATTAAATTACGCTTAAGCGAAAAAACTTTCAACTTTTGTGCGTATTGCTATTGACCTAATCGTATAAATGACTACAATGCGCGTCGCTTTCGAGATTAAGTCTTTAGCAGGAATGTTAAGACTGCCAAATGTTAAGAAAGTTTACATTTATTTACATTCTTTGAACATCTATAAATGTATTTAACTCTAAGTTAATTAAATCAAAATTAATTAATGAAATGGGTTGACAATAAAACTGATGCAGGTAGTATACGCATCCCGCTTGAGACGGTACTTTAAGTCCTCTTCAAGCCGCCAGTGAAATAGAAAGAAGCTGGCATGTTCTTTAACAATTTATAACAAGACAATCTGTGTGGGCACTCAT
>NZ_JBLBVM010000029.1:0-34475 GCF_047250385.1 Glaciecola sp. MF2-115 | reverse complement strand
GTACCCCAAACTTCCGCTCTAAGACTACTGAACTCTCTTCTTGGGCTAATTTCGCTAGCTTTAACTTAAATACTTTGTGATGTTTGGACATAAAAAGACCCCCAGTAATTGGATTGTCCAACTATTGGGGGTCACTTCATTTTGACCGTCGCTTTTTTAATAATGTACTAGAAGTTAAGAGATGTCTTATCTTGGTTTCATAACTCGGTTGATTGCTAGCAAATCATCTTCTGTTAACGTGCCGGCTGCGCGCTTAAGATCGATAATAGCGGTGATAAAGCTATAACGAGCATCTGCTAAATTGCGTCGAGCATCGAATAAATTACGAGTACTGTTTAGAACATCTACGATGGTTCTTGTTCCGACATCGAAGCCTGCTTCAGTCGCTTTTAACGCACTGTCAGCAGAGACAACCGATTGCTCTAACGCACGAATAGTTGAAACAGAAGCTTTTACGTCGTTAAATGAGCTTCTAACTGAGCGAACTGTTTGACGGTAAACGAGTTCTAGGTTCTCACTAGCAATAACATATCGACTGCGTGCTTGGTCTGTGCTGGTGCTTGTTCGACCGCCTTGATAGATAGGGACACGAAGGCTAAGGCCGATAGACTGGCTATTTAAAGTTGGAATGTCATTTGCCGGCTCGCCTTGTACTTGGCTAGTTCTGTCGTTTCTATCTAAGGATGCGCTAAGCGAGAGAGTTGGATAATGACCCGCTTTTGCAGCATCAATATCTTCCATGGCAATATCTTTGCCGAAGCGTTGAACTAATAAATCGAAATTAGATTCTTCAGCTAACTTCAACCAGTCGTCTACGTTTGCGGGTGATGGAGCCGTTGCTGTAAATAGGCTAGTATCCAAAACGGAAATATCTTTATGGTATTTACCCGTAATCTCACGCAATTCCTCTAAGCGCAATTCAAGTTGATTTTCAGCTCTAATTTGGCGAGCAACAGTGTTATCAAAGTTAGCTTGAGCTTCATGCACATCTGTAATCGCTGTTAAACCGACTTCAAAGCGTTGCTTGGTTTGTTCCAATTGACGTTCAATCGCTCTTAATTCTGCTTTCACAAATTCAACACTATCTTGCTCTCTAAGAACCGATAGGTAAGCATTAGTAACGCGAACGATTAGCAGTTGAAGTGCTGATGCTAAATTAGCATCGCCTTGCTGAGCGACTTTTTCAGCTCTATCCATTCCTATCCAGTTGGCATGGTCATAAAGCGACATGCTTAGATCAATGCCCATATTCAGAGCATCTGTTTCAGAATCTATAGTCCCGAATACCGCTTTTCCTTCGGAATCACGAGTAGTGATAACTTGATCACCTGAACTCAATGAATAAGAAACTGAACCAGAAATTTGAGGAAGAAGGTTAGCTCGACTCAAGGCGATTCCGCTATAAGCCAATTCTTTGTCCGCTTTTGCTCGATTAATCACGGGATCATTCTGTAGTGCAAGTTGATAAACTTGCGATAAGTCGTCTGCTAGTACCGGCGCGGTGAAAGTGATACCGATAAATAGTGAAAGTAGCGTTTTCTTCATAAAATGACCTTAAAAGTAGTGTTTTTTACATTCAGCATTGTATATGTGTTAAGTGTATGACATTAAAGTCTTTAAGCATAACGAATGGATGTTACATATAGCCACTAAGTGTAACAGAATGTGATAGTTATACTGAATAACAAATGTAGATTGTATAATTTAGTTCAATTGTGCCAAAGGGGATCATGATGAAGCAAACAGAATATACTAGTAAGGACACAAAAATACTGAGCGAAGAGACAGTTTATAAGGGTTTCTTCGAAATGAAAAAAATTGAAATGAAGTATAAATTTTTTGATGGTACTTGGAGTAAGGCTGTATCTCGGGAAATGTTTGAACGTGGTCACGCGGTTGCTGTGTTGCCGTATGATCCAATTACTGAGGAATTTGTATTAATAGAACAATTTCGTTTAGGTGCGATGGCAACCAGCAACAATCCTTGGATGGTAGAGGTGATTGCTGGAATGATTGAAGCGGGTGAGGACTTAGAAGATGTGTGTCATAGAGAGTCTTTTGAGGAGGCAGGTATTGTATTGACGCATTTACAAAAAGTGATGACGTACCTATCGAGTCCCGGTGGAACGACTGAAAGACTGCATATTTTTATGGCAAAAACTGATGCTAGTTTGGCGAAAGGTGTGCATGGCTTAGACACAGAATCTGAAGACATAATGGTTCACCGTGTGAAAGAGTCGGTGGCAAAGGTGATGTTGGAACAAGGCAAAGTTGACAATGCAGCCGCCATTATTGCACTGCAGTGGTTTTTCCTAAACAAACCCAAGCTCCTCAAAACCTGGAAATAGGACACACCTATTTCACTACAAATCGAAAAGCAAAATAGTCAGTAAACAAGACACACCTTTTTGTTACAATATGCGCAGAACCGAATAGCACTTAACAGGAAAAACTCAAATTGAAAAAGAAGTATGTACCGCACTTACCAAGCATTCTCGCAACCTGTGAGAACAACTATGCGTGTACGCTTAAACTTCTTCCTGACTGTGATTCAGAAAACTTAAGTTATGAATTCAAAATCAATGAAGACCTTAAATATAAAATTCAAATTTTGGATTCAACCAGATATACGAGTACGCTGATGATGTCCCAATTGGCTAGCAATACGCCGAGTTTCCTTAGGCCATCTATGGAAATTAGGTTGTATCATGATGCCAAGGTAGCCGAAGTTTTAAGTTGCCAGCGGATTTCAAAATTACAAGCTAGCTACGATTATCCCAATGTGAATATGCATTTGCGCAATGAGAAGCAAATGGTGAATGTGTTTTTAGCTGAGTGGTTACACTTTTGCTTGGAGCAGCAAAGAATGAAAATAACAACAAGCTAAATTTCAATAGGCGATAAATGGACCACATCATATATTTGCATGGATTTCTCAGCTCACCCAAGTCTGAGAAAGCTCAACTAGTTTCAAATTTTATATCTATTAAATACCCAAATATCCAAGTGCACATGCCAACGCTATCAGGCAATCCAGATTTAGCTCTCGAGACTGTAGAAAACCTTATATCGCGCCTGATACAAAACAAAGACACACCTATTGAAAAGCTATTATTCATTGGAAGTTCAATGGGTGGCTACTTGTCAACGTACTTTGTTGAAACCTATGGTGGAAAAGCAGTTTTAATTAACCCAGCTGTTGAGCCATTCGAATTAATTGAAGATTACAAAGGATTGCACACAAACCCGCATACGGGCGAAGTTTTTACAATTGACCAATACAGTGTCGACAAATTACGCCAAATATACAAAAAAATTCAAGTAAACGATCCTAAGTATTTGGTTTTTCTTCAAAAAGGGGATGAAGTTTTGGACTATCGATTAGCTGAAAAAAAATACGGTAGTCATCGGTGTAACATTGAAAATGGTGGAAACCATGGATTCTTAGGTTTAGAGAATCATTTGAATGATACGATCGAGTTTTTACTTCAGGAGTGAGTTTCATAAGAATTCTAGTTTGAAACTTTGTTGATTTTGCATTAATCGAACGTTGAAAAAGGTGTGTCTTTGTTGTTGTATTTTTGAGCTCTGAAAATTAGCTAAAAGCTTCATTGCTCATGAGCTTCAGCCTTGCTAATATCATCCGTAATAATTTAAGTCACAACTTAAGCAAGAGACCATGTCAACACAATATAATTCTGATGCTATTGAAGTCTTAAATGGCTTGGATCCCGTCAAACGCCGACCGGGCATGTATACAGATACGACTCGCCCTAACCATTTGAGCCAAGAAGTTATAGATAACAGTGTTGATGAAGCTCTCGCTGGGCATGCATCCTCAATTAAAGTTATTCTGCATGATGACCAGTCTCTCGAAGTTATAGACGACGGTCGCGGTATGCCGGTTGATATACACCCTGAAGAAAAGATTACGGGTGTTGAACTGATCATGACAAAGCTGCATGCTGGCGGAAAATTTTCAAACAAAAACTACGAATACTCTGGTGGTTTGCACGGCGTAGGTATTTCTGTCGTAAACGCTCTCTCTACAAGGGTTGAAGTTAATATTAGGCGAGATGGTAATGTCTATCAAATGGCCTTTGAAAACGGTGATAAAGTTGAAGAACTCACTATCATCGATACCTGCGGTAAGCGAAATACGGGAACTAGTGTACATTTTTGGCCTGACCCAAAGTATTTTGATACAGCTAAGTTTTCTGTCACAAAGTTACTGCATGTTTTGCGTGCTAAAGCGGTTCTTTGCCCTGGCTTAAAAATACGTTTTGATGACAAAGTTTCAAAAGAAACAACAGAATGGTATTACGAAGATGGTTTAAGAGACTATCTATATCAGTCTGTGAAAGATTTAATTACCTTGCCAGAAGATACGCCTTTTGTTGGTTCTTCATCAGGTAACGGCGAAGCGGCTGATTGGGCGGTCATGTGGCTACCAGAAGGTGGCGAGATGATAACCGAGAGCTATGTAAACCTGATCCCCACAGCTCAGGGTGGCACGCACGTTAATGGTTTGAGACAAGGCCTTTTGGATTCAATGCGTGAATTTTGTGAGTTTCGTAACTTATTACCCAGAGGGGTTAAAATAACTGCTGATGATATTTGGGATCGCTGCAGTTACATCTTGTCGACTAAAATGCATGATCCTCAGTTTGCCGGGCAAACGAAAGAACGCCTATCGTCAAGACAAGCCTCTGCATTCGTCTCTGGCGTAGTTAAGGATTCGTTTAGCCTTTGGTTAAATCAACATACTGATGTCGCAGAATTACTTGCTGAGATGTGTATAAATAATGCGCAACGACGATTAAGACAAAGTAAAAAAGTCGCTAGAAAGAAAGTAACCTCTGGACCTGCTTTACCAGGCAAGCTGACTGACTGCTCAACTCAAGATATTAATTATTCAGAACTATTTTTAGTAGAAGGTGATTCTGCGGGTGGATCCGCGAAACAAGCTAGAGATAGAGAGTTTCAAGCCATAATGCCTTTGCGCGGTAAAATTCTGAATAGTTGGGAAGTAGATTCTTCTCAAGTTTTAGCGTCGCAAGAAATCCATGATATTTCTGTTGCACTAGGAATCGACCCTGATTCTGATGATTTAACAGGTTTGCGTTACGGTAAAATATGCATTCTCGCGGATGCCGATTCTGATGGGTTACATATAGCAACTTTGCTGTGTGCGTTGTTTGTTAAACACTTCAGAGCACTAGTAGATCAGGGGCATGTATATGTTGCAATGCCTCCATTATTTAGGATTGATATCGGTAAAGAAGTGTTCTACGCCCTGGATGAAAGTGAGAGGCAAGGCATTTTAGATAGAATTGAAGCAGAAAAGAAACGTGGCAAAGTAAATGTACAGCGCTTCAAAGGTCTAGGTGAAATGAATCCCCTGCAGCTACGAGAAACGACGATGGATCCCAATACTCGAAGATTGGTTCAATTAACCAGTGAAGACTCTGAGATAATGTTGGAGTTAATGGATATGCTTTTATCCAAAAAGCGTTCTCCAGATCGTAAAGCTTGGCTTGAAAGCAAAGGTAATTTGGCGGTAGTTGATTAGTGCTGTTTTCCAATTGGCTGTTTAGTTGACTATGAAACGTTTCATTAAAATTTTCTTTTTAGCTCTAGTTTGCTTGTTTGTCCTTCTCTTAGTGCTTTTGGTCGATCTATCCCCAACTGTTGGGAAGCATGCGCATAAGCAGGTAGAAAATGCCGAAAATGTGACTGATTTAATTTATCAGCTACGCAAAAGTTTTCGAAATAGATATCAGCCACAGCAAATTGATATTACCTACTCTCAAGCAGAAAGTTTGTTGGGTTTTTCTCAGCGAGCACTGCCGAATGTTAGTAGCGACCTTAGATTATCCGAAACAAATGCTGAAATACTCGTTTCATACCAATTACCAGCTTACTTATTTTCAACTTATATCAATGCGTCGATACGAGTTAACGAAGGCTCTAAATTAGATATAGATAGCGTTACTGTTGGATTAATCACTATTCCTGGCACTTGGGCGCTGACTTTGGCCGAGTCTTTAGTCAACTCTTATACAAAAAGCGAAGTAGCGTCAAAAGCAATTGAGTTGATAGCGAAAACTGAAATATCTATCGACCATGTCATTATAAACCTGAAACCCCTCGATACATTTCTTAGAGAGCTAAAAAATGTCAATACATCAGGTGAAGCAGAACAAAGGCAAATATTAAGAACAAAAACAGTTCATTACCTTAGGTTACTGGAAGGCTTATCTGATCAAACTCACTCCGATAGGAAAAATAAAGACACACCTCTTAGTTTCTATTTGAACAAGATCATGATTGAAGCCAAAGCAATCAGTACTAAAGAAATTCAAGGCAATATAAACTCAGCCGCATTAGAGAATGAAGCCGCGATCATTGCATTAGCTATCTACGCTGGCCATAGACGATTCTCGACACTCTTTGGTGATCTTTCATTCGCTCTTGATTCTATCCCAACAGCTGATTCAAAGCCTGTATTAGCAAATAGAAAAGATCTGAGTTTACACTTCATATTTTCAGCTGCAATAAAGCTTCTGTCAGAACAGGGAATTAGCATCGCAGTTGGAGAATTCAAAGAGCTTATGGATAGAGGGAAGGGGGGATCTGGTTACAGTTTTGTCGATTTGACGGCGGATATGGCCGGAGCTCATTTTGCCACCCTTGCAGTAGATCCAATATCAGCAGAGCATTTACAGCATATTTTGTCGATGGAAGAAAATGAAAACCTATTCTTTCCAAGCATTGAAGGTCTTGAAGAAGGGATAAATAAGTCTGAATTTAAACAACGCTACAAAGATATTGAGAGTGACCAATATTTAGAAGTAGTTCAGGAAATTGAGAAGCGTATAAATCAACTTCCAATAAACAATCTTCAAAACTAACTAATTTTTATTGAAATAACCGTAAGGCAGTTGAAACACCTTTGAGTTTCTTTTGTTTCAACTTTTTCCTGTATTCTTCCATCGATGCCACACCGCCAACAACATAAGCAAACTCGGATTCAAAACTGGTCGATAATTTCAGCCAGTTTTTATCTGTTATGCCGCATTGAAGCAGTAGACGAGATTCTATCTGTTGCATTGAAGTTTTAACCTGACGGGCGTTTCTTATTCTAAACGCGGTTTGTTCTAATAAATGAAGGTAGCAGTCTAGTTTAATGTTTAGGTAGGTAGAATGATTTTCAAATTGGGTTTTTAAGCGCTTCAGATTTGAAGGTTGCTGTCCCTCTTTTAGAGCCGCCAAGCGTTTTTTGATACTTGTATAATGTGATGACTCTAAAGATGACGCTACACCGGCCCTGATTGGGTTTAAGTCAACGTAAATCATACACGAGAGAATTGCTTTATCATCCAAAAGTGCTTGGGATTTAAAGCGGGATTCCCAAAACTTGCCGGTACAATCATCTTCTTTATTTGCTTTTGTAGCAATATATTGATTTAGGGCTTTCATGAAGTAACTAATGCTGGTGAGCCTCTTTCGATAGATTTTTGCTGTTTTTTTTATCGTAGATATCTGCATTGAAGTGAATTTTGCCCTTTGTGATGGGTCAATAAACAAGGATGAAATGGCTTTACTAGGGTGTACGGAGTGCCAACGTTCTAAAACTTGGAGATCACTCCATCTTTTAGCTCTTTCTGTATCTACATGCAAAACTAAATGGTTGTGATTATGCATAATTGCGTAAGCGCAAATGTTGATAGCGAAAGCAGCAGTAAGTTTGTCCAATCGCTTTTCAAACCAACTTCTGCGATGCTCATAATCACTACCTGTTGTCTTATCATACCCGCACAAATATGCTTTTCGCACGCAGCGGCTAATGCAGTGGTAGTAGGAAGTTTGAGACAGTATTATCTGTTTGCTGCGAGCTATCGGCATTTTTCTTTGTCCTATATTTGGCTTTCATATAGGGTATTGCATTGGATGAAATTAACTAGCTGACTTGAGGTACAGTTTTATTGCTTAGTCAAAGTCGGCTTGTCAGAATAAAGACACACCTATTTCTGAAAATAGGTGTGTCTTTATTGCAGGGATAAGTTTCAGGGTAATAAAATAACTACAGCGTCTCCTTGAACTTCGCCAAGGTAATCAACATCAACTCCATTTTCTTCACAATACTCACAATCGCCTTTTCGATGTCAGTTTCCTTGTCTTGTAATTTTGTTATATCCATTGCAAGCTCGTCGACATATGGTCCGAAACGTTTACTTCTGGTCTCGAAACCACTATCTTCGGTAAAAATGACCGAGAACTTTCCTTTGCCGGATTTCTGTAAGGCGTCGAGTGCTGTATCCGCATCAATAGCCTTTCTGTATATTATTTGCATATTTTCAGTTATTTTTGTTATAACTTGTTGCACAAGCAACTCCTAAAATTATTCTCAAGAATATGGCTGAATTGCCGATAAACAGATGAAGTGCGCAATTCTGCCCACTTTTTTATGTTGCTACAAGTAATAAAAGGAAAAGGTATGGATATTTCAGGTACTAGTGCCTCAGCCGTATCCGGTGCGTTGGAGATCAAATCTGCTCAAATGGCCAAAAGTCGTATTGAACAAGATGGTCAAGCAGCGCTTCAGCTGTTAGAAGCGGCTGACGTACCAAAGCCAACATCATCTAATGGTTTAGGTTCTGTTATCGACACATATGCCTAAACTTTCTTCTGATGAAGGTTGTAAGTTTAAATCAATCGGTGTCTTGCTAGGTTGTCCCCCAATTTCAGTTACAAGTTTTGGGACAAGAAACCCTGGCAAGCGCTTTATCAAATTCCTCATTAGCTCTTTGGCTAAAGCAAGGTCTACTTCAAAATGAGCAGCACCTTTTACTTTGTCTAACAAATGCAGATAGTAAGGCATTACGCCAATTCCAAACAGTGCCTCACTCAAAGCTTGTTGTTCCGCAACGTCATCATTTATTCCTTTTAAAAGCACAGCTTGATTTAACAATGTAATTCCATTGTTTTTCATTCGTAAGCATACTTTTTCTAATTCAGGGCTCACTTCATTTGCATGATTAGTATGCAAAACCAGGATTTTTTGGAAACGACATTTTGAGAACCAATCGATAAATTCATCATTTACTCTAGATGGAATAACAACGGGAAGCCTTGTATGGATCCTGAGTCGGACTAGATGTGGAATTTCTTCAAGCTGAGCGACAAGCCACTTTAAATGATTATCTTTGGACATTAGTGGATCTCCACCCGACAAAATCACCTCATTAATTGCGCTATTGTTTCGGATATATGCGAGCGCATTTTCTAATTCGCGTTTGTTTACCGCGTTTTCCTCATAAGGAAATTCGCGTCTAAAACAATATCTACAATTTATTGCGCATCCCGTTTTTACAATGAGTAAAACTCGGTTCTCGTATTTATGTAACAGACCTTTGATCTTGTTGCCTTGCTCGTGAAGAGGGTCTTTGACGAAACCTGGTGTGTCTTTATACTCGATAAACTGTGGAAGAACTTGCATAAGCAATGGGTCTTGGATGTCTTTCTTCTTCATCAAGTTCGCAAAGTGCCTAGGTACTCTCATTGCAAATAGTTTCCTTGCTTGACTGTTTTTGTCGGCTAAGGAAGGGTCTAATTCTAAAAATTCTAATAACGATTCTAGTGTTGTAAAGCTATTAGCTAATTCTTTTTGCCAGTTAGACTCTACAGCAAAGGTATTTTTAGGTATTATTCGGTTCACAGATATGCTCACAACGTAAAATTTTAGAGGAACTATGGCTAATTACAGCACAAACGAGTTCAAAGCGGGCTTAAAGATAATGCTCGACGGCGAACCTTGCAACATTCTTGAGAATGAATATGTTAAACCAGGGAAAGGACAAGCGTTTAGTCGTGTTAAAATCCGTAAACTGATTTCAAATAAAGTTCTTGAAAAAACCTTTCGTTCAGGTGATTCAGTCGAAAGTGCAGACGTTCTTGATACTGAATTATCGTATCTTTACACAGATGGCGAATTTTGGCACTTCATGAACAACGAAACTTTCGAACAAATCGCAGCTGATGAAAAAGCACTCGGTGATAGTATCAAATGGTTGGTAGAAAATGATGTTTGTACTATTACTCTATGGAACGGCACACCCATAGCAGTTACGCCTCCTAACTTCGTTGAGTTAGAAATTACCGAGACTGATCCAGGCTTAAAAGGTGATACCGCAGGTACCGGCGGAAAACCAGCTACATTGGCAACTGGAGCTGTTGTGCGGGTGCCTTTGTTTGTTCAAACAGGTGAAATCATTCGTGTTGACACTCGTAGTGGTGAATATGCGTCACGTGCACAAAAATAAGCAATCTAACGAGGTTGGTAAAGGTTTGCCGACCTCGTTCACAAACCGATGAGAAAAACCCACCAATGGGAGCCATCAGCGTCGTTGCAATCCCTATCAAAAAGAGCTGAAATTCTTTCGCGTATTCGAGCTTATTTTGCTGAACAAAACGTATTGGAGGTTGAAACTCCAGCGATTTCGCCATCAACTGTTACTGACGTGCATTTAGAGGCATTAACTACACTGCACACAAATCCCCTTTCCATTGTAAAGACACACCTATTTCTGCAGACTTCACCAGAATTCTATATGAAGCGTTTACTGTGTGCCGGATTCCCAAGCATATATCAAATCTCTAAGTGCTTTAGAGATGATGAAGTTGGTCGTTACCACAACCCTGAGTTTACTTTGCTTGAATGGTATCGATTGGGCTTTTCTATGGAACAGCTGATAGATGATGTAGATAACATCCTACGTCTTACCTTAGACACACCTATTTGCGAAAAAACTTCATATAGCGAACTTTTTGAAGAGCACTTAAACATAGATATTATAAACGCTCCAGATGAACAAATTGTTGCGACTTGTATAGAGTATGGATACGAAAACCTCGTCCCTGAAGACTTTGAGGCAAAGCTGTCAGTTTCAGAGCGAGACAATCTTCTTCAACTATTATTTTGTGAAAAGATTGAATTTAAAATAGGAAAAAGTCGCCCCATTGCGGTTACTCACTTTCCAGCTAGCCAGGCGTCGTTAGCTAAAATAGATCCGATGAATCCACGATTATCTCTGCGATTTGAGTTTTACTATCAAGGTATTGAGCTTGCTAACGGTTTTGAAGAGCTTTCAAACTCAGAAGAGCAAAAAGCACGTTTTCAAGTTGATAATGATGTTCGGGCAAGACAAGGCAAGGCCATAAAGCCGATTGATGAGAAGTTTTTAAGTGCTCTGGATAACGGTTTACCTCATTGCGCAGGTGTAGCTCTTGGGATCGATCGTTTGATCATGTTGGCGTTAGACAAAAAGCATATCAGTGAAGTTATTAGTTTCGACTTTGATTCTCTTTAGTTTTAATCACATGGGACGCAATTAATTATTTATGCAAAATATCGATATTACTAAAGCGTGGTTTCAGTCGCTAGAAAACCAGAATAAAGACACACCTCATATCGTAGTTGGATATGGAAGCTTACTAAGTAAACAAAGTCGAGATCGTTATAGCAACATCAGATCTTTTCCTCTTCCTCTGACAGTTAGAAAATGGGAGCGTAGTTGGGTCACAAGATCGCTTGATGAAAAGCAAACTTATGTTGGTGCGTATCCTAATCATCACCGCAGTTTTAACGGCCAAGCATTTCCTACGAATATTGATAATCAGTTGAAGAAACGAGAGCAGGACTATAAGTTCACCCAACTTAAACTTGAGGATCTTGAATTTAAAAGTCTTTTGAATGAAAGGCAGTTTGATAAGTTACAGGCAAAAGAAGACTGGTGATGAAAACAGAAAGATTGCATTTTAGAAAGCCTCGTGCATCAGATGCCGATTTCATCAAGCAGTTGGTGAATGATCCTGATTGGTTACAGTACATTGGTGATAGAAAAGTAAATAGTAGAGATGATGCTATCCGATTTATTTCGAAAAACTTAAATGCGAAACAGCAAAACGAATTATTGGGTTTAAGAGTTTGTTGTTTGAATAAAACTAAACAGTCAATTTCAGGCGTGAATCAAGACACACCTATAGGTCTATGTGGTTTGTTGCAACGAGACTACCTAGACTCTATAGATATCGGCTACGCATTCTGCAAAGAGTATCGCGGATTAGGTTACGCAATGGAGGCTGCATCTTATTTCAAAAGCTTAGCTTTTGACGCGCTAAAGAAAGAGAAACTTTACGCAACGGTTTTAAATGAGAACGTAAAATCGATTATTTTGCTTGGAAAGTTAGGCTTTAAGTTAGTCGGTGGGCTTAGAGAAAATAACATTGTGTCTGAAACTACTTCACTTTATGTTTGTTACAGTGATAACTCCGGTTGTAATACGTCCTCGTAATTAAAAGACACACCTAAAATAGGTGTGTCTTAATTCTATCAAAATAGATTGTTTATGACTGCGGTGTACGCAAAACCATTAACCTCAATTCAGTCATATCTTCTATTGCGAACTTAATGCCCTCGCGTCCTAAACCTGACTCCTTCACTCCACCATATGGCATATTATCTACTCGCCAGCTTGGTACATCACCAATGACAACCCCTCCAACATCTAATTCATCCCAAGCTTTGTGAGCTTTGTATATATCTTTTGTGAACACACCGGCTTGAAGTCCGAACTGACTGTCATTCACTAGTCTTAGGGCCTCGTCAAAATCGGTGAATGATGCGATTGTCGAGACTGGACCGAATGCTTCTTCAGTATTGATATCACAGTTCATCGGAACGTTCTCAAGTAATGTAGCTTGTAACATCAATCCTGTTCTGGAACCACCACAAAGCAGGGTAGCTCCTGCATCCACAGCGCTTTCTATCCAGCCTTCAAGTCGCTTCGCCTCTGACTCAGAAATCATAGGACCAATAAATGTATCTTCGTTCAAAGGATCGCCATGTACTAAGTTCGCAACTTTTTCCGTGTATGCAGCTTTAAATTCTTCATATATTGATTCATGGATAAACACTCTCTGAACACTTATACAGCTTTGCCCTGATTGATAGTAAGCACCGAAAACGATACGTTCTACAGCATCTTTAATGTCAGTATCATGATCAACGATACATCCTGCATTTCCGCCGAGTTCTAATATCACAGGCTTTTTGCCCGCCTTCGCTTTTAGTTCCCATCCGACGCTTGGTGAGCCAGTAAAGCTAAGTAACTTAAATCGCTCGTCAGTTGTAAATAAATCGGCTCCATCGCGGCTGCAAGGAAGTATAGAAAATGCGCCTTCGGGTAAATCTGTCTCGGCAAGTATCTCACCAATTATAAGTGCTCCTATCGGTGTTCTACTTGCAGGTTTGAGGACGAATGCGCATCCTGCAGCTATAGCCGGAGCGACTTTATGAGCTGCTAAGTTTAAAGGAAAATTGAATGGGGAAATGAATGAGCATGGCCCAATTGGTACTTTTTTATATTGTCCTTGATAGCCTTTTGCTCTCTCAGTAATTTCTAAATTCATTACCGCACCTTCAATACGCACTGATTCTTCAGCTGCAATTTTGAAAGTGTCGATAAGTCTAGTTACTTCACCCCTTGCATCTTTAATTGGTTTACCAGCTTCTATACAAAGGGCGTAGGCTAACTCGTCAAAGCGTTCTTTAAATCGTGTAACACAGTGCTCTAAAACTTGCTGGCGTTTGTACGCTGGCATTTTATTAAGAATTTTCTGACTTTTTTCTGCGGCGCTAATTGCTTTATCAATTGTTGCTGCATCAGCCATTGCAACATTTGTAGCAACATCACCTGTATATTTATTTGTGACTTCTAAGTCTTGATTTGCAAATACTGCTTTGTTTGCTAAGTAGTAAGGGTATTGTTTTGCTAATTTCGTCATTGCGCTTGTCCTTTTACAAAGACACACCTATTTGCGAAATAGGTGTGTCTAGTTTGAGCTCAAATTTAAGGGAAATAAATGCCTTAAGTAGGTGTGTCTTTATTTAATTATTAACTAAAGCTTTGAGCTTAATTCTCGAATTGTCTTGTTTAAGGTCTCATCATTCAGACTATAATCAACGGGCACATCAATTAAGTGTACTGCAGGTTCAGCAAGGCATTTTTGAACGGTCGGTAATAATTCTTCCGTTGCTGCAATTCTCCAGCCTTTGCCGCCATATGACTCGACATACTTTACGAAATCAGGGTTGCCATAATCTAACCCAAAGTTTGCAAACTGCATATTAGCTTGTTTCCACTTTATCATTCCGTATGCGTCATCTCGCAAAATTACAACCACGACATGTAGTTTTAATCGAACGGCGGTTTCAAGTTCTTGACTATTCATCATGAAACCACCATCACCGCAGACTGTCAGAACCGCCTTTTCAGGATAAACTAACTTCGCAGCCAAAGCAGATGGTAGACCAGCGCCCATTGTCGCTAAGGCGTTATCGAGCAACAGAGTATTTGGGTAGAAGGCAGGGTAGTTTCGTGCAAACCAGATTTTGTATACACCATTGTCGAGCGTTACAATGCCATCTTTGGGCATGGCCTTACGGATTTCACGAACAAATCGTTCTGGCAGGATAGGGAATCTGTCGTCATCCTCAGAAGCACTTCTATGGGCGACATAAGCATCATGAACGTCCCTATAAAACTCAAGCTTCCAACTATCTTGAGGCCTTATTTTTTCCTTAATCTGCCAAATACTGTTGGCTATATCGCCGATGACTTCTAATTGTGGGAAATAAACTGGGTCGACAGAGGCTGAGTCAAAGTTGATGTGGATAACTTTCTGACTGTCATCTTCCATAAAGAATGGGGGTTTTTCAACAACGTCATGACCAACATTAATAATCAAATCAGCACGATCGATAACTCGATGAACGAAATCACCTGAAGACAATGCAGTATTGCCCATAAATAGTTTTCCATTTTCATCAAGCACACCTTTACCCATTTGAGTCGTGATATAAGGAATACCTGTTTTATCTACAAATTCCTGCAGCATTTTCGCTGTCAATTTTCGGTTTGCGCCAGCACCTATTAGCAATACAGGAGACTTAGCGTTTTCTATCATATCAACTGCGTGACTGATCGCTTTGTATTCCGCAATTGGTCGTCTTGCAATACTTGGTTTTAAAACAGGTGTATTGGTGTTTTCGTCTGCAATATCCTCTGGGAGTTCGATATGAACAGCGCCAGGTCTCTCTTCTGAAGCGAGTCTAAATGCTTC
This sequence comes from Glaciecola sp. MF2-115, assembly GCF_047250385.1. Taxonomy (NCBI): domain Bacteria; kingdom Pseudomonadati; phylum Pseudomonadota; class Gammaproteobacteria; order Alteromonadales; family Alteromonadaceae; genus Glaciecola; species Glaciecola sp. MF2-115. The sequence goes on along the minus strand of NZ_JBLBVM010000029.1, from coordinate 19,289 downwards.
ACGCACGATTGATGGAATTCGATCGCCACTTACAACTTGGGTTGTGTATTTTGTTATGGGGCGCATCATGTCTACGACATCGATAACTTGGAAGCGTCCTTGTTTACTTGATTTAATTGGCTTCTGCCCAGTAATCATGAGCATCGGCATAGCACCTAACTGGGCATAAGCGGCGGGTGTAACTAAGTTAGTAGCGCCCGGACCAAGTGTTGATAAGCAAACGCCAACTTTACCTGTCAAACGACCATAAGTAGCAGCCATGAAGCCTGCGCCTTGTTCATGACGGGTTAAAATTAGTTTGATGGAAGAATTACGCAGGGATTCTAGTAAATCGAGGTTCTCTTCGCCCGGAATACCAAAAATATACTCAACCCCTTCAGCTTCTAGGGCTTTTACCATTAAATCAGATGCTTTCATAATTTTCCTTTTTCTTAACTAAGTCGTCAGTATAGACAGGTAAATTGAATTTATACATTCAGTTCATGAGATTGTATTAAGCTATATTTCTATCCAATAGTAAATGTAATAGTCGTTTGGCTATTGAACTTCGGGTAATACGGTGGCTTGTATCAGCATTACATCCTCTCTTGGGGCATCTTGAAACCGTATTAACGCTTTGTACTCTGTTTCAACCAGGGCCATTTTATCAAGCACTTCTGTACCTTCAATGACACTACCAAAAACGGTATATCCCCAGGTTTTCCCTGGATCTAAATTATTGTTGTCGTTCATATTGAAAAAGAATTGTCGTTTGGCCGAATGCGGGTCGTCTTCTCGCGCCATCGCGATCGTATACATTTCGTTTTTTAGACCATTACCTGATTCATTAATAATAGTTCTGCTTGCTTTCTTCACTTTAAATTCAGGACCGTAACCCCCGCCTTGCACTATGTAACCTGGAATCACTCGATGAAATAGAGTGTTGTTAAACTCACCTCGTTTAACATAGCTCAGAAAATTATTAACAGTTGCAGGAGCGCGCTTCCTATTTAATTCAATCACCAAATCTCCCATACTGGTTTCAAATTTAACTTGGGGATAATAATTGTCTTTCTGGATGTTTTCTCCAGGTTGTTTCTGCGTGCTAGCAGATGAGGTGAAACTTAAAATGGTGACTATTAATAAAGTAAAAATTGACTTTTTCATTTTATTGCCTTGCTTTGTACGTGGATAAGATACTGAATTTTTTATTACTATCAATGACTTCATATCCGCCAAAAAGTTTCTTTATTTTTATTGGGTAGTCTAAATGGCGGTTGCCTACGATACGTAATTCACCACCGTGTTTTAACGCTTTTTTTGCATCCGTGAACATTTGATATGCAACATGATCGGTGATCGTATTTTGTTGATGGAACGGAGGGTTGCAAAGCACAATGTCATAGTTGGAGGATTCTTCCTTTAACAGCTCTTCTAAACAGTTACTGACGATAAAAGTAGCTCGTTCATCGCTGCCAATATGGTTAATGACATTCTGTCGAGCTGATTCAACCGCCATAAATGACTCATCTACAAAGGTAACGTGAGCGCCTTCGTTTTGGTCCAAAATAGACACACCTATTACACCATTGCCGCAACCCAAATCAATTACCGACTTGTTTAGAGCACTGGGAAGGTTCTTCAGCAAGATTCTAGCGCCAATATCTAAATGCTCGCGACAAAAAACATTTGCATGATTACTCAAAGAAAATGGTATTAAAGGATCGCTCACAATTGTTGGGTATGGTGATTTTTTCGTTTTTATTCCGGCATATTTAGAAAAAATGAGCCTTGCTTTTTTCTTAGCTAAGGACGTTGTTGTGGTGCCAATATATTTTTCAAACAACTTTAATACTGAGTTTTGCACTACCTTTACTTTACCTGCAGCGATTATTGTGGAACCTTCATCAAGAACCGATTGCAGTGCTATCAGCTGGTGTTCCAACAATGCAAGTGAACGAGGGATTTTAATCAGAACAACTTTCGCTTTAGATGGAATCACCTCATTCAGGTTCGTTAGTGCATCACAGAACTCAATACTTTCCGGGTCCATGCCATTAATCATTAGATTCGTCATAACACTTTTATGTGAAATCCAGGAGTCGGATACAAGAACGGGTTTTTTATCACTAAACCAGCATGATAGGGCACCAAAGTCATCGTTAATTATTAAAAAAGGTGTGTCTTTATTGAGAGTGCTTTCGAGTAGCGAGCAATTTTCAACATGCTCAATAATATATTCATCGGCAGCATCCCACGCTTGAAGACTGACATGTTGATGCTTCGCGGGGTAACGTTCTAAATGTAAACTGCGTTCAAATACAGTAAAATGCGTGTTCATTGAATTACTCGTTTTGTTGACGATGAGCAAAACCACCTACTATTTGAGATGCTATGCAACACGGTCTTTTTTCTGATAATGAGTCGCAGAGTCTACCCTTGGCTGATGCAAAGGTACAATATTTACCAAATTGGCTTGATAATAAAACAGCAAATACACTATTTGATTTATTTCTAGAAGAATTAGATTGGCAAGAAGGGACAATCAATATTTTTGGAAAAACGATGAAAATCCCTCGCTTACAAGCTTGGTATGGAGATGTTGGAACAGACTATACTTACTCAGGTGTTCGCATGCAGCCCCTGCCTTGGCAACGAGAGCTGCACTCGTTAAAAGCCCAATGCGAGCAACAATGCGAAACTCAATTCAATTCTGTTTTAGCCAACTTATATCGACATGGTCAGGACAGTATGGGTATGCATTCCGATGATGAACCAGAGCTAGGTTGTGAGCCGGTTATTGCATCAGTCTCATTGGGAGAGCTAAGAAACTTTGACTTTAAGCATAAAGTAAGTGGTGAGAAATTTAGATTACCTTTGGAGCATGGTTCATTGTTGATTATGAGAGGTGAAACTCAAAAGTTTTGGCAGCATGGCATTGCGAAAACGAAACAAGATTTGCAAGCTCGTATGAATTTTACATTTCGGAGAGTTTTAGTTGATTGACATTTTTGGTTTTGAAGAAAAAGGTGTTAAGAGGTGTGTCTTTATTTAAGGTATTTTAAACAAATAGGTGTGTCTTGTTTAATCATAGATTGAGATAAGGCTATACAGCCTCTAAAATGTGCCTAACTTTAGCGATAAAAATAATTTGAGAAAAATAATGAGCGTAGAACAGAGTATTATTGATAAATTGAATGCCAATTTTGACATTCATTTTTTAGAAGTCTTGAACGAAAGTCACATGCATAGTGTACCAGCTAATTCTGAGACGCATTTCAAAGTAACTATTGTTTCTAGTAATTTCGTAGGTAAGAGACTAATTCAACGGCAGCGGTTAATTAATCAATTACTAGCAGACGAGTTATCGGGGCCTGTGCACGCCTTAGCTCAACACACATACACTATTGAAGAGTGGGACAAGAAGTTGGGTGTTTCACCGGCCTCTCCGAATTGCTTAGGTGGTTCAAAGTAGCATCGTTAATGGGGAAATTTTTAACATACTGTTAAAAGAATTTAAATTCATTTTCTGCTAGACTCGCGACAATTTCGAAACAATAGAATTATAAATATGTTTAATTTAATAAATGGTACACAAGGGAATGTTAAAAATGACATTCTTTCAGGTGTGACCGTCGCCTTTGCGTTGGTGCCTGAAGCTGTGGCATTTGCCTTTGTTGCAGGCGTTGAGCCGATGGTTGGTTTATATGCAGCATTCATGATGGGCTTGATTACTTCGGCAATTGGTGGGCGTCCTGGCATGATATCAGGGGCAACAGGCGCCATGGCTGTCGTGATGGTCGCTTTAGTGGCACAACATGGGGTTCAATACCTGTTCGCCGCGGTCCTACTGGCTGGATTCCTCCAAATTATGGCGGGAATCTTTCGGCTCGGTAAATTCATTCGCCTAGTACCTTATCCCGTGATGCTCGGATTCGTAAATGGCCTAGCGATTGTCATTTTTTTAGCTCAACTAGGTCAATTCAAAGTATCAAGTCCGCTAGGTGGTGTTGAATGGATGAGCGGAACGGCGCTCTACATCATGCTAGGTTTAGTCGCTGTAACGATGACAATTATTTATTTATTGCCAAAACTAACGACAGCTATACCTGCTTCATTAGTGGCGATTGCAGCTGTCACAGGCATAGTTCATGGCTTTGATTTAGATGCTAGGACCGTAATCGATTTTGTACGAGAAATGGTTCCAGATGCACAAAAAGAAACTGTAACACTTGCTGGTGAGTTACCGAGCTTTGCTATTCCGGATGTAATGTTCAACTTAGAAACGTTGTACATAATCCTACCAACAGCGGTCATTTTAGCTTTGGTTGGTTTGATAGAGTCTCTGCTAACCTTATCACTTATCGACGAGATGACCGATACTCGAGGTCAGGGTAATAAAGAGTGCGTTGGTCAAGGCGTTGCGAATACAGTTAACGGCTTCTTTGGTGGAATGGGCGGTTGCGCGATGATTGGACAGAGTATGATTAACATTAACTCTGGTGGTCGCGGTCGTCTATCTGGCATCACTGCAGCCTTGGTATTGCTAGGCTTTATCTTATTCGCTGCTCCTCTAATTGAAATGGTACCTTTGGCCGCCCTAGTTGGTGTCATGTTTGTGGTGGTGATAGGAACGTTTGAATGGGCCTCATTTAGAATCGTCCGAGGTGTTAACAAAGAGGATGCATTCGTCTTGTTTCTCGTAACTGGCATCACTGTAATTGCTGATCTAGCTATCGCCGTGGTTGTCGGAGTTATTGTTTCTGCTCTTGTATTTGCTTGGAAACATGCAACGCATATTATGGCGAAAACTCACACAGACGATGACGGGTGGAAAGTATATGAGCTTGAAGGACCGTTATTTTTCGGTTCAGTAACACATTTCAGAGAAATTTTTGATGTGCAGAATGATCCTGACGATGTCGTAATTGACTTTAAAGAGTCGAGAATTTGGGATTCGTCAGGTATCGATGCTTTGGATGGTCTTGCTGATAAGTATAAACAGCAGGGCAAAAAGCTTCATATCAGACATATCAGCCCTGAGTGCAGAGTGTTGCTCAAGAAGGCTGGTGAATATGTTGAGATTAATGTAAATGAAGATCCTAGATATAGGGTTGTTTCGGATACGCTGGGCTAGCCACAGTGTGATGTGATTATGGAAACAAAAAGGGAGCTAACCATTAGCTCCCTTTTTCATTCTAGAGTAATAATTTTAAGCTCTATATAGTGTCTTTATTAGATGGAAACCAAATTGAGTTTTAACCGGCCCATGAACAGTTAAGATTTCTTTTTTAAATACAACATTGTCAAAAGCTTTCACCATCTCGCCACGACGAAACTCACCCAAGTCGCCTCCCTTTTTACCTGAAGGACATAAACTATGTTTCTTAGCTAAAGCCTGAAAGCTAGCACCTTTATCCAACTGAGACTTTATGCTGTCTGCTTCTTCTTTGGTTTTCACCAATATATGACATGCGCTAGCTTTCACGTTATTTTCCTATCTTAACTATAAAGACTTTTTAAATAAGAGCGTCATTCGATTCGATTCGCCAATCGTATCTACTTTGGCTTTCAACTTAGGATCTTCGGATGTGCCACTATAAGTCGGTGGTAGTCTCCAAACAATATCCTTTTCAGTCGGAATATCGTTCGGGTTCTCGTTAAAGTCTGCGTCACTAACAAGCTCAAAACCTGCGTTTTTAAAGGCATCAATAACGGCTGATTTCTTCAAGTAACCAGCACTGCCGTCAGCCCAGCTGTCAGAACTCGATTCGGGTGCTTGATGTTGGACTACACCAACTAAACCACCATCCTTGAGAAGCATTCTTGTTGTTTTTAGAGCTTCCGTCATCGTTCCTGCTTCTTTTTCAAATCGATTTAGGTTGTGAAGCGCTCTTATAAAAAGAACTCGGTCGACCGTTCCAGCAAGTGAATCCGGTGCATCAGCAAATGTGAAACCCGTCGAAGCAGGAGGGTTTTCAGCAAACTCCTTCACTTTGCCAGGAAAAGCAGCTGTTCCCTCAATAGCACTCTTTATGGCTTCTTCTGAGAAAAAACCAAAACGAGCCCACATATCATCGTTATAGTTGATCCCATGTAATTGACCTTCGGCTCCCAAATAGTAGGCTAAAATTTTTGAATACCAACCACCGCCAGGAAGTGCTTCGGCAACAGACATTCCAGGCGCAACTTTAAAAAACTCTAGAGTTTGAATTGGGTGACGCGCTTCATTTCTGACTTTATCTTCATCGCTACGGTTTTGTACTGCGTAGAATAACTTACCTCTGTCTACCGCTGGTGCTGCAGCCTTAAGCGGGGATGGCTCACCGGTTACTTCTTTTTTAGCATCTGTAACAGGGGAGTTGTCCTTTGGCGCTTCAGAGCACCCTATAGTAGTAGCTAAAGCTAATGCACAAGCTACGGCAGTTATTGATTTATTAAACATGGTAATCCTTATTTATGTTGTAAGCTAACTATATCGATATCGTTGGTTAGGCACTTCACTACATGACTAGTTCTGCTCACTGAGCCAATTAATCAAATCAACAATATCCTGTAAAGACATATCTCTTGTGAATTTTGCTTGATACTTACCGTTGACAATAATATTTGGTACGCCATTCAAGTAAGGCTTAAATTTGTCTATTTCACTATTATTTTCAGCAAAGGCATTAATCACCTCTTCATCATTCAACGCGGATTCAACTTCGGCTGTTGAAAAGTCATACGAAACAAACAACTCCTTAATGTCGTCAATACCTTCAATCTTTTGGCCTTGCTCATGAATGTGCGCGAATATAGCTGCAATCATGAGCTCTTCTTTGCCTAATGATTTCCCAATAAGCATGCCTTTCGTAGCATGCTCTTGATTCTCTTTAGAAGTAAACCCCATAAAGTTGACGTGAATCTTCTTAAAGCTTACATCATCATTCAAGTTTGATTTTATTTGAGAAACAATGCCTTCAAAGTGATAACACGCAGGGCACCAGAAAGAAAAAAACTCAACGACTTCTTTTTGAGCCGTTGCTTCATCAGCAATTACTTTATAGTGGGTATCTTCAATCCATTTGGATGGTGTTGCTATTGGACTAGGATCTTCAGGTAGCTTTTGCATTTCCTCTACTGCAGCATCAGTTTTTGCTGGAGGGGCTTCGGTACAACCTATAGTAGCGATACTCATAAATATAGCGGCAAAAAGCACGATCGAAGATTTTGTCATTTTACTTCCTAGAAATAATTCATAAATTAAGTAAGTGATTATAGTTGCTTTTGCCCAATGGTAAACCCGTAGTTTGTAAATGAATCTTTCAAAACATGGATTTAATAAAGACACACCTATTTTGAAGTTTGATAGGTGTGTTTTTTTGGAACTCAAGAAAAGGTGTGTCTTTGTTGCTTGGTTAAAGCGAAAATAGGTGTGTCTTTATTAGGGTGAAAAAAAAGGACCTTGCGGTCCTTTAATTCGAGTCGAGATTAATCTTACGGTTGTTTTGTCAACCAGATGATTAAGTTTACGATGTCGTCAGTCGTCATCTCTCTTGTAAATTGAGCTTGGTACTTGCCGTTCACGATAAAGTTTGGCACACCGTTAAGGTGCTTGCGGAATTTCGTGATTTCCTTATTGTTTTTGTTTACTAAGCTTTTTACACTGAAGCTCTTAGCCATTTTATCGAACTCTTCAGGCTCAATACCGTTGATAATGAATACGCTTCGCAAATCCTTTAAGTTAGATACAGTTGATTTTTGCTGATGAATATAATTGAAAATAGCACCATTTAGCTCAGTTTCTTTTTTCATTGCACGTGCAATAATCATCGCTTTGGTTGCATCTTCTTGGACATCTGGGCCAGTAAACTGCATAAAGTTAACATGAACCTTAGTAAATTTGACGTCCTCACCTATGCCAGCTTTAATACCTTTAACAAGCGGTTCGAATCGGTAACATGCCGGGCACCAAAATGAAAAGAACTCTTTGACTTCTGGTTTAGCAGTCGCTTTATCACTAATAACTTTGTAATGTTTACCTTCTTGCCATTGATCTGCAGCATGCACTGATAATGGAAGTAGTAACGCAATAAGCAGTATTGAAAACAGCTTCTTCATAAAAAATCCTTATTTGGAGTGACTTAGTTGCAGTTTATTTAAAACAACAGTCATTAATTTAAAATTTCTGGGCGCAGAGTACCACAAAGCAAAATGTCTTTTCAAAGCATAAGGCCGAAACCGCTGCGATATTCGACTTTATTCAGGCATCATTCAGTTTTAAAACTGATTATCATCGAATAAGAGAACTAGCTCACTCTTTAGTTCAATTGATAATTCATGCTCAGAACGACCTTCCGCGATTGGCCAACAAAACCAACAACATCTTCGAAGCGTTTGTTTAGTAAGTTGTCGACTCTCAAAGCGAAGCTCAATTTATCATTATATTTATGTGAATAGTTTGCACTTACTAACCAGTATGGCTGCAATTCAACTGTTTCTGCGGGCCTTGGGTACGGCGGGAAATATCTATCTTGCTTCGTGCCACTGTAATCAGCTTGAATGTATATATTGTTAGTATTACTTAAAATATAATTGATAGTGGCAGAGCCGGAGTGGCGAGAACGCCTCAATTCAACTTCTGACGGTGCTTTGGCATCTAAATAGGCATAGCTAAACGCCCAGCGAAAGTCAGTCCAATCACCTTTGAGTGAGACTTCTAACCCTTTTCTGGTAGATGTTTCTGCAATATTTTGTGCAGTAAAACCGGATGTTGTGGGGTCAAACACGAAGCCATTTATTTCATTCTTCAATTTGGTATTAAAATGAGTGATCTCAGCGCTTAAAGAGTTCGCAAAAGTATAAGAAATTCCCAACTCATTGGCATAGCTTGATTCTGGTGTCAGGGCTGAATTTCCGATAAATGTACCAGGAAAGAATCCAAATCGTTCTGTAAAAGTAGGATTTTTAATAGCTTTCCCTCTACTTACAAACGCACGGAAGTCATCGTTAAATGTATAACTAAGCCCCAGTCTAAAGCTATTCGCGTTATCAAAAGCATCACTATTATCAGAACGTAGGCTATAGCTTGCATGTAGTTTACTTGCGACTTCAAATTGTCCATCGCTTAATATAGAAATAGTGCGGTAATCTTGAGTTTGGTTGGGATTGCCATACACAATCGGACCACTTTGCTTGAAATCCTCTTGAACGCCATCAACGCCAATGTTGATAAAATCACTTGCACCAAAATCAATATAATTTATCCAAGTTAATCGCTGTGTCTGGCCAATTGTGCCACCTGTAAAAGTATCGCTTGAGAAACTATCGTTCGACAAAACATCGCTTGAGAAACTATCACTCTGAGAACGGTTTAATTGATAAGTTAATGATTGCGACCAAATACTATCGCTAGGAGTGAAATCCCATCGTACGAGCGAATTTACTTGTTCACCCTTAGAGTGATTATCGGCATCTATTGACAAGCCGGTGACGAAAAAGTCAGTCGCATCAAATTCAGTTTCATATTCAACTAATCGAGCATTGAAAGTGACTTTATGTTTTTCATTGAATAGATATTTGACATTGGCACTAAACGTCGTATTTCGATAACCGTCATTTTCACTGCCTTGACGAGATATATTGTCACCCTCAGTGCCAAGGTGGTTTAAATTTAAGGACAAGAAAAAGTCACGCTGTCGCGTTTTATATGACACACCTATTTGTCGCGTAGCTTGTGTTCCACCACCTACACTTCCGCTTAGTTTATGCTTGCCAAGGTCACTGGCACTTTTACTCGTAATACTAATCACACCAGAAACGGCACTGCTTCCCCAAAGGGCACTTTGCGGTCCACGCAGCAATTCAATACGCTCAATGTCAGCCACCAATAAATGTGCGAAGTCGACTAGGCCGCCCTGGCCAATGTCATTGACTTCAACGCCATCCACTAAAACGAGAATATGATTGCTTTCACTCCCGCGTAGTCGAATTTCAGTTAAAGTTCCTGTGGGTCCTGACTGGCTAATGTTGATACTCGCAAACGAACGCAACAAATCAGTAACCGTTAAAGCACCTGAAGCCGAGATAGTATCAGCATCGATAAATGAAACTGAACCCGCTAGCGTGCTTTTATCAACCGCAGCTCTCGAGCCAATAATACTTATGGTTTCAATATTTTTATTTTGTTCTGAAGCAAAAGTTGTTGCTGAATATGACGCTGCGCATATCACAGCCAATAATGGGAGTTTTATTTTCATGAATTGAGACTCTGTTAATGCTCCACCCGAGCATGACAAAAAAGAAGGGCATAGTGCCAGTACCTATCGAGGCCGGTATCCGGGCTTACACTTGTTTATTATCTCCTTCCCATGACTGGCACAGTGGATGACGCCGATAAAGATATCGGTGGATGATAAGCGGAAGTTTTTTGAACTTCCTGTGTTTACCGTTGCGGGGGCAGCGCTGGATTTACACCAGTTTCCCGTTTAACTTTTGCTTTATTACAAAAGCACCTTGAACGCTTTGGATTATAGAGTTTTTATAGTGGATGTGAATAATTATTTACACTTAATTTTGAGTTGCATATAACTAAAGTGAACGAGAGTTTAAAGCCAGAAAAACATAGCCTTAGTGACCGCGAAAATTACAATTTCAGAGGTGCTTCCTGAAGGGCTGAGAACTGCTCTTTCAATGCAAGAATTTGGTTTTCCCAGTATTTATCTTCAGCGAACCAGGGAAACGCTTGAGGAAATGCAGGATCCTCCCAACGCTGGCTTAACCAAGCCATATAATGAACCATGCGCATTGCTCGCAAAGGTTCTATAAGTGGAAGTTGCTTAGTGTCAAATTCGTGAAATTCATTATAAGCCTCAACTAAAGTATCTAATTGGATGAATTGTTGCTGCTTATCGCCGGATAACATCATCCAAATATCTTGTACTGCTGGGCCCATTCGACAATCATCTAAATCGACAATAGTAGGGCCATCACGCCATAAAATATTTCCAGGATGTAAGTCACAATGCAAGCGAATAGCTTGATAATTGCTTGATAATCTTTGCTTGGTTTCGGCGATCACCATATCTAAGATGGTATGGAAAGCGGTTTGCAAATGATGTGGTACTAAGGTGCCGTTCAACAAGACTTGTTTGGGTGTGTCTAAATAGCTGCTAGTGCAAACTTTGGGGCGGTGAACAAATGGTTTTGATTGCGCTACTCTGTGCATGCGACCAATATAACGCCCCATCCATTCGAGTTGCTCAAGATTATCTACTTCAAATTGTCTGCCGCCAGCTGAAGGGAACAGCGCAAAGCGATAATCGGCATGATGATGCAAACTTGCGCCATTAATGACTAAAGGGGCGACGATAGGAATCTCTTCACCCATTAGTTCAAGTGCAAAATCATGCTCCTCTTGAATTTGTTCATTACTCCATCGTTGTGGCCGATAGAATTTGGCAACGTAACGTTTGTTATCTTCCGCTAAGAATTGATAAACTCTATTTTCATAGCTATTTAAAGCTAATAAGCCTGATGATGCCCTGACATCAACACTTTCAATTGCATCCAATATAAGATCTGGGTTGAGTCCCGCGAACGAGAAATCAGACATCAGTAAAAATAAACCTGCTAGTTTCTTGAATTTTGATTACTTCACCATTTTCATCTTGGGTTTGTACATGGAATATAAAATCAGTAACTTCTTCGGTGACTGAATAGGGGTCAGTCACAACGCTCATTGGCAATGTATAAACTTCACCACCGCGCACTGTTACCTCATTCTCACCTACATATTTTGCGCCTTCAATACCACTAATGGATATTTTGAAAACACGATCACTTTGTGATTTATTGAGTAACTTCAAGGTATATACGTTCTCAATTAGCCCTTGGTTTGTTTCACGATATAGCGAGTTTCGATCCTTAATAATATCTAATTCCAGCGGCACGCGAGTGTATATGTCGAGTACCAATAAACTCGTCATTATTAGCAGCACAATAGCATAGCCTATGAGTTTTGGACGCACTATTTTAGTGACGCCCCCAGAAAGCTGATGCTCTGAAGTGAAGCTAATGAGGCCTTTTTCATAGCCCATTTTATCCATGACACCGTTGCACGCATCGACACATGCACCGCAATTGATGCACTCGTACTGTAAACCGTTGCGAATATCTATGCCTGTTGGGCAAACTTGGACGCAAAGGTTGCAATCAATACAGTCACCCAGGCCTTTCTCTTCCAGCGCTTCATGCGTGACTTTACGAGAGCGGGGCCCGCGTTGTTCCCCACGTTTTGTATCATATGCAACTGTAAACGTATCTTTATCGAACATGGCCGATTGGAATCGCGCATAGGGGCACATGTGAGTACACATAATCTCTCGCATATAGCCAGCATTGCCATAGGTACACACGGTAAAGAATATAATTGAAAAGCCGGCCCAAAAACCAACATTTAAGGTGAAGAAATCAACGAATAAGTGATCAATGGGAGTGAAGTAGCCAACAAATGTTATCGACGTAAGTAGGGCAACTGTTATCCATGAAAAATGCTTAAGCGTTTTGCGCGTAAATTTATCGAGATCCATTTTTCGCTGATCTAATTTTACTCGCTTATTGCGACTGCCCTCTATTTTTTCCTCAAACCATATGTATATGAAGGTCCAAGTTGTCTGGGGGCACATAAAGCCGCACCATACTCGCCCTGCGAAAGTCGTTACGAAAAACAAAGCAAATGCAGCGACGATAAAAATATAAGCAAGAATGGTGAGATCTTGAGGCCACAATGTCATGGCAAATATACTGAAGCGTTGTTCACCGATATCGAACAAGACAGCTTGATTACCGTTGTATTGAATCCAGGGTATAACTGCAAAAATACCCAAAAATATCAAACCAAAAAAACGTCTAATATTTTCAAGCACCCCTTCAACAGCGCGCACATATATCCGGCTTCGGGCTGAATAGTTTGTCGTTTCCGCTGCTTTATGGATTTTTACTGGGGTAACGTCTTTAATTTTTATTTGTTCGCTCATGAACCGCTCCGGAAGGCCAAATGGTAGTGCGAATTAAAGAAAGAGAAAGCGCACTAGATACAACCCAGATATTATAGCAACTTGAAGTAAAGATTTGTTATTTCAGATCAAAAAACCTTGGATTGTTTGCTCAGAAGAAAAATATACCTTTGATGCTTGCCGCTAAAAACCAAAAATATACAGATGTATTAGTGAATATCTTTGTTTTAAGGCAATACATAGATAGTATACAGTCCTTAAACAATGTGTTTAGTTATCAATTACAATATCTTTAGAGGGGCTTTTAATTTTATATGTGGCGAGCTTTAGTCATTTTTATTGAAGTAATGGTATTAGTTGTCGTATTAAGGACTTCTTTTGTGCAATATTTCCTGTCTGATATTCAACAAACTGTGACTGGTTGGATAGAGACTGTTATCGAAATCCCGGAGCAACAAGCACTGTCATCACTGCGTGAGCGCTACTTTTATAACAACATGTCATTACAACCACATCAGATGGATTATGTTCTCGATATTACAGAATCCAAAGAGAAGTTAGAGGCTTTCAGAAAGTTCTACTGTATCAAAAAAGATAAAAATCCGTTTATTTATGGACAAAACCTTGTCCGTTTATGTGAACAAATTAAAGAAACCAAGTTTTAAGTCTTAAAAATCTGGAACTAAACAACTAATTTGCTAGTCTTAATAATACGTTAGTTTTATTTTGTTAAACGAGGTTTTTATGATCCTTTATTTTAAAGCGCTAATCGCCGCACCTACATTCCTGTTTGCTGGCACAGTGCTGTCGATGAATGTTTTATCTCCTAATTCTCAAGATGCAACTAGCGCCACTACTGAAGTTCAAAGTAAGGTTGCTATTGAGTGGATAGAACCGAAAAAATTCCGAGACGTCGAGCACCCAACAATTTCAAGAAAGCGCTATAGAGAGTCTGTTTTTGAAGAGTTGGAAGCTTATTTTAGTGAATTGTCGGAAGCACTGCCAGATGGACGTAAACTCAGTATAAAGGTAACTGAGCTTGATTTGGCTGGGACTGTGCAAACTCAGTCTATGGCTGGTCTAAACCATTATTCTCAAAGTTCACGCGCTAATATTAATGAGTATCGTATTATGCGAGATATCGATATACCACGCATGACTTTCTCTTACGAATTAAAGGATGAAAGTGGACAAGTAATAAAGGAAGAGGAAGTCAATTTGAAAGACATGAGTTACCTCTCCAGTGTCAATTCGATACATAAAAATACAGCACTTCGCTATGAAAAGGCTATGATTTCAGAATGGTTCAAAAAAACTTTTCTAAGCGAAAGCTAGTAGATTCAATAACTTCAGATATACGTGAGTATAATTTTTAATAAGTGATTTGATCTGTCACATTTATGTAGTAATTTAGCTGTACCTTAGCTCAGCTAAATTACTACAATAAAAACCAAAAACGGACAGGTCAGTATGAATTTTAAAGCTCTATCTACACTCCTGCTTTCTGCCTTCAGTATAAATGCATCTGCAAATGTATTTATCTCTGAATATGTAGAGGGATCAAGTAATAACAAAGCAATTGAAATATACAACAACAGTGAAACACCTGTTGATCTTAGCCAATACAAGCTTGCGTTCTACTTTAATGGCGGCGCAAATGCAGGCAATACAATACAATTAGCTGGTTCACTCCCTGCATACTCAACATACGTTATCGCCGATGATGGCAGTAATGAAGCTTTGAAAATGAAAGCGTCAATGCTCGCATCAGGGAACTTTTTTAACGGTGATGACTTTATTCAGTTAGTGCAGCTTGATTCTTCTGAAATTGAAGTCGTTGTAGACACGATTGGTACCTATGGAACCGATCCTGGTAGCGAGTACAAGGTAACAGTTGATGGCGTTGTTTACTCTACGGCGAATAAAACTTTAGTTCGTCGTGACAATATTACGACTGGTGATACTGACGGTACGAATGCATTTGACCCAAGCATTGAGTGGAACGTTTTTTCACAAGATGATTTTTCTAATTTGGGCGCGCATACAACCCTAGACACTCCAGACGATGGTGGTTCAGATGGCGGCGGCACAGATGGCGGCACTGACGGTGGCACCGATGGTGGAGCGGATAATGGTTCAAGTGGCGATCTTAGCAATGTTTGTACTAATTGCGCAGATTTGCCTCAGTTTAAAGACCCTTCAACGTTTGATGCTTCTACTTACTATGCTGAAGTTAATCAGCTTGTAAGTGACAATGCTGAAACTAGCCAAATAAAGGCAAAACTAAGTGAAGTCATTTCTACGGATATTACTCGTTTAAGCTACAGCCAAGTTTGGACGGCTATGACGGCGACAGATCAAGATCCGAATGAGCCTAATAATATTATTTTGCTTTATTCAGGCCGCTCCATTCCAAAGACGTCGAACGGCAGTGGTAATGCAAGTTCAAATGGCGACAATTGGAATCGTGAACATTCTTGGCCGAAAAGCCGTGGATTCAGTGGAAGCAACGATGAGCCTTACACAGATATTCATCACCTTCGTCCAACCGATATTTCAATTAACTCTGCGCGTGGCAGTCTCAGCTATGATGAGAGTGATCGTGCATTGTTTGAGAGTGAAATAACCTCTGAAACTGATCCAACTCTTCGAGCGGAGGTGTTGGAACAGACAGCACAAAACTTTAAAGATGATGACTCTTTTGAGCCTCGCGCTGAAGTGAAGGGAGATGTTGCTCGTATGATGTTGTACATGGATACGAGATATGAAGCCAATGGAACATATATCGATTTAGTACTCACCAACGATCTTGCAAATAACGGTAATACCTTAGGTAAGTTGTGTACTTTGTTACAGTGGAACATGGCAGATCCTGTCAGTGACTTCGAAAGAAACCGAAACGATGCTGCATATCAGTATCAAGGCAACAGAAACCCATTTATCGATAACCCAGAGTGGGTCGAATTACTATATCCGCTTGAATCATGTGACTCTGTGACAGGCGGCGGTTCTGACGGTGGTACTGATGGTGGTTCAGATGGCGGAACTGACGGCGGCACTGACGGCGGCACTGATGGTGGCACCGACGGCGGCACTGATGGCGGTTCAACAGGTGGTTCAAGTAATAGCCCACTCGTTATCACTGCTATTTTTGATGGACCACTAAGCGGTGGCATTCCAAAAGGTATTGAAGTTTATGTTGCTCAAGACATGAGTGACTTATCAACGTGCAGTATTCGAGGAACTAACAACGGTGGAACGCCTTCTGGTTCAGGCTTTGCGATCACTCGATTAGAGGGTGATAACTCAGCAACTAAAGGTGAGTTTTTGTACTTCTCGTCTGAAGCGCCAGGGTTTACAGCATTCTTTGGTTTTGCTCCAGATGCAACCACTGGACAATTAGGCATCAACGGCGATGACATGGTTCAACTCTTGTGTGATGGCAATGTTGTTGATACTTATGGTGTTGAAGGCGTTGACGGCACAGGTGAAGTATGGGAATACCTCGATTCTTGGGCTTATAGAGTCGCAGAAACATCACCCAATCCAGTATTTAACACAAGCGATTGGATAATTGCAGGTAAGAATTCATTGGATGGTGAAACAGCAAACAACGCTATTCCAATTGCTACGTATTCATTAAGCCAGGGTGACCTGATTATCTCTGAATATATTGAAGGCAGTAGTTTCAATAAAGCGATTGAGATTGCTAACCTGACTGGTGGCGAAGTTGACCTATCTAATTACTCTTTGAAATTATATGCAAATGGTAGCCCCACAAAAACAGCTGAACAAATTCTTAGTGGCGTACTCGCAGCGAACTCTGTTTATGTTGTTGCCAACCCAAGTGCGAACGAGCAGATTAAAGCTATTGCAGATTTAACCTCTTCTGTCATTAATTTCAATGGTGATGATGCATTTGCCTTAGCTAAATCTGGCGACGACATTGATGTTATTGGTCAAATTGGCGTGCAGACAGTTTGGGGAAGCGGAGACACAAGCACGAAAGACCGCACTATTAGAAGGAAGCTAGCAGTAAGCCAAGGTGATGCTGACGGCTCTGATGCTTTTGATCCAGCAATTGAGTGGGATGGATTTGCACAAAATGATATCGCAGACCTAGGCCTATACGCTGGCTTTGGTGGCGGTGATAATGGCGGTGGCGACGGAGATAATGGCGGTCCAAGTGACGACGAACTATTAGGTGTTTGTTTTGAGGAAGCAACCTACATTCACTCAATTCAAGGCAATGCTGAAACCAGCCCAATGCTTGGAGAGAAAGTAGTTGTTGAGGGCGTTGTAACATTGATTGCGCCAAATCTAGGTGGATTCTTCATGCAAGAAGAAGACATGGACACGGACGCAGATTCAAGCACTTCAGAAGGTCTTTTTGTTGAAATTGCAACAGAGGGTTTAGAAATTCTAGAAGGTGATGTTATCCGAGCTGTAGGAACTGTTGCAGAAACCTTTGGTCGCACAAGTATGGAAGCGACATTGATTTCTACTTCATGCGCAAGCGATTACGTAAGTGACGTTGAAGTCAGCTTACCATTGAGCTCTGAGTTCGATTTAGAATCGATTGAGAATATGATGATCCGCAATTCAGGAACGTGGTACGTGACTGATTTAGGGAGCTATGTGCGTTTCGGCGAACTTGTTGTTTCTGGCAATTTACTATTCACACCAACACATTTATTTGCTGCGGATAGTGATGAGGCAAGTGCATTAGTTGACACCAATAACCGCAACAAGGTTATTTTAGACGACTTAAGTAATGGCACGCCTGAATCTTTGGATTTGCCTGCAGGTGGTTTTGATGCATTTAATCCAATTCGCATTGGTGATTCATTTAATTCGATTTCAGGTGTAATGGATTTTGCATTTGGTAATTATCGAATTCGTCCTACTGTTATGCCAATTGTTGAACAAACAAACTTGAGAACTGAAGCTCCAGAGCTAGAAGTCGGAAACCTCAAAGTAGCTAGCTTCAACGTTTTAAATCTGTTCAATGGCGATGGTATGGGTAACGACATATCTTCAGGTCGAGGTGCTGATACGCAAGAAGAGTATGAGCTTCAGTTGCTTAAAATCACAAATGCAATCATTGCTATCGATGCTAATGTCATTGGCTTAATGGAGATAGAGAATGATGGCTATGATGAGTTAAGTTCAATCTCTCAGTTGGTTGACTCTATCAACGCTAGTCTAGGTGGTGAGGTCTATCAATTTGTTGATGCTGGTGAACCTCAGGGTACCGATCAGATATCAGTGGGTATTTTATACAAACCTGAAACGGTAACGCCAGATGGTGCACTGAAAGTACTTAATTCTGACAACTCTATAAAAGACGAGAACAATGAGCCACTGTTTGATACCTCATTGAATCGTCCGTCTTTTGCTCAAGCGTTCATTTTAAATGAGTCAGAGAAGCCATTCGTTGTAAACGTTAACCATCTGAAATCTAAGGGAAGTAGCAGTCGCTGTGTGCAACCTGGTGATAATGATGGCTTGCAAGGTAACTGCAATATAACTAGAACGCGTGCTGCTCAAGCTTTGAATATTTGGTTGAATGAGCAGTTTACTGATGTCCCTGTCATGATTATTGGTGACTTGAACGCGTATGCGAAAGAAGACCCAGTACAAACTTTAGTAAATGCTGGCTTTAAAGATGTTGCGAGAGAGCTTGAAGGTCCATTGGCGTATAGCTATAGATTTGATGGTCTGCTAGGTTCATTGGATTATGCTTTGGCTAATGAGCAGGCATTCGATGCAGTTGTTGATGTTACTGAATGGCATATCAATGCTGATGAATACGCTGGTTTCGACTACAGTTCGAAGCTACCACGTTCATCAACAGTGAAGCCTGATGCTTTCTTGAGCGACTCAGTATATAGAGCCTCAGATCATGATCCGGTTGTTGTTAGTCTTTTACTAGAAGCTGACCCGGCTGCGTTTGGTGATCTGAATGAAGATGGCTCGATAGACTTTAGAGACTACTTTATTATTGTTCGTTCGCTTGGCGCGAGAGAAGGTAGTTCAAGATACAACCCTGCTGCCGACATGGACAATAGCGGTAGAGTAACATTTAGAGATCTGTTTATTTGGTACTTCGCTTACCTATATAGCAGATAAAAAATCAGCTATTCGATGAAAAAAGCCAGTTTAATAAAGTGAAGTGACCCCATTAAGTTGGACTCATTTCTAAGCGGCGACCAAGGCCTGATTTCGATATTGTGTCGGACTCAGGCCTTTTAGTTTTAGCTTAATGCGTTCGTTGTTGTAATAATCAATGTATTGTTTGATGTTTTCAAT
>NZ_JBLBVM010000028.1:0-29809 GCF_047250385.1 Glaciecola sp. MF2-115 | reverse complement strand
CATGGTTGAGGTATCCCAGAAAATAGCTGAACTTAATGAGTTGAAGTCCACCCTTGCGGAAATGGTTGAGGCCTGCAATGACAATAATAAGGTGAAAGAATGCGGAGTGTTGCAACTATTAGAGGATTAGTATTTCGGTAAAATTTGCGCCCTGAGTAAATATGATGATGCTTTAAAAGTCGCTATGTGAAAAAGGGAACAGAACTTTTTTGGCTAAATTTTGACTATGTTCTATAACAATATATGTATCTTTCTGCCCAATGAAGCTATTTGATGATGACTTCTCAACGTTCGCTTTCTGCTGTAATTCAGCCATATTGAGGCCGAAAAGCCCGCTCCTTGCATTAAATACGTATTTGTAAATAGACAAGATAGAAGTCGCGTTGTGTCATCAGTAGTAGTCGAACTTAGAACATATTGCTTCTCAAAAAGATCAAAAAAAATCAAGAAATATCAAACATTATTACCTTCGACATCTGTATTACTTAAAAAGTAGAGCATCGACTATCTATTTCGATACTCTACGTCAGTGAGGTTAACTTTCAAACAGCTGAGTACAACATCCACGCCCCAGCTCCGATCATGAACAGATTTTCCGTGAGCGAAACAAACCCAAGCGGAACATCGCTATCTCCACCAACGCACGCGCACTTGAGCTCTCGTTTATCGATATACACTGCTTTAAATACTGATATTGCGCCCACCGTTCCAATGAAAAGGGACACAGGTCCTACAATAAATCCAGATATCGACGCTAGCATGCCAATACCGGCGAACGCCTCCGCAAACGGATAGACATAGGCATATCTGATGTTGCGCATGGCTAACAAATCATAGGTAATAAATGAATTTGAAAAGGTGTATAGGTCGCGCAATTTTTGAATGGCCAATATGGTCATACTATAGGCAACGAACAACTCAACGACATTTATTAAGTTAACGCCGGAGGTGTATGCAAAACTTGTGGCTAAGCTCATTAAAAAGGCGACTGCAAAAATGGCTAGTACGGGCGTATAGGTTGTGCCGGTTTGACCTGCCGGCTCCATGCCAAAATAATCTCTCAAATCGTCATAACCGCCAATTTTATTGTCGTCGATGAAAGTTTGAGGTGTCGTTTCAACATTATTTTTTTTCTTAAACTCGTCAGTTTCTTCTCGCGACTTCAATTTATGGTCTTCTACTTCAAAGCCTTTTCTTTCGAGAAGGTCTTTTGAGCGTAACCCATAAGGGCAAATATGCTCACTGGTGTGCATTCGATAAAGCGTTGCTGTTTTTTTCATCTTATCGTCCTTATATCAATCTAGTTAACTATTGATTATTGTCCACTAAATGCTGGGACAGCTCTTTTAGAGGCGTCATCGGCTGATGTCGCAATACCATTTTTTTCTATATCCTCAAGCAACCATTTCATTTCTTTAATTTCGCGCTCTTGCGCACTGATGATCTCGTTTGCCAATTTCTTAACGCGAGGGTCTTCGATGTTTGCTCTGCCGCTGGTTAATATGGCGATAGAGTGGTGCGGTATCATGGCTTTCATCCACGAGGAGTCTGCAACTGTCGTTTGAGAGCGAACCAAGAATAAGGATATGACAAAAACCACTGCACTACCCAATAATATCATTGTATTTTTTGCTTTTTTTTCATACATGTTCAACATAAATAGCAACATAATAATCGCCATCATTGCGCCCATATATATCGCCATATATAAACGAGTTTCACTAAAGAAAACGTGGTCAAACGCAAAGGTGTTAAAATACATCATTAGCAGCATTGCTGCGGTTGAGGTGAAAATCATTGCAAAAAATTTAGTGTACTTGGTCATATTAGGACCTATTAGGTCCTATTAGGTCCTATTTTATTACTTATTCATTGTTTTAAAAATTAATGATGCAGAACAGCTTACAAGCAAGAAACCTGTCATGGCTTCAATGCCTGCAAGAAGATATAGATGCCGTAATGGCTCAATTGGAGCCATTCCCAGTGTGGTGAGATTGATTAGCGAGAAATAAAAGATGTCGACAAAGGTGGCAACGGCTTCTCCATCAAAATCACCTAGCCCGAGCGTAATGGAAACTCTAAAGCTAATTGCAAACAACAGCGCCGCAGTTAACTGACTAATAGTTATTCCATACACGACGCCTAGTAGAGTTAAAAGCGGCGACAGTCTGGTGTTGTCCATCCACGCTCTGAGTTGTTGCAGCCAAAAATAGTGGCTGCCCGTAGCTAAACCGATGGTTACAAAAGCAATCAAAAGCTGAAGTATAACTTCCATTTTATTGTCTTCTCTATCCTCTTAAAACCAAAAACGCGCACCCAGAACAAGTCCAGTTTCGCTTATCGGTTCACCGGCGAGCTCTGCAACATCGGCGGTGTTGCCCAACGATTTGCTCCAATACATACCCACATAAGGGGCAAACTCTCGCGAGAATTCGTAACGGTAGCGAAGCCCTAATCGAATTGAATTGAAGCCTGATTGGCGATCAAACCGTTCAGACTCCGATAGGGAGGCGCTAATTGCTAAACGAGGCTGAAGATATGAGGTTTGTGTGACTCTTACTTCATATTCTGCTTCCATTGCAAAACTGATGTCGCCATCTTCATTTATCATTAACGAGTTATCCATTTCAAATTGGTAGGGTGCCAGGCCGTAAAGGCTTATTACCGCATAATTCTCCATATTAGATTCGCTTGTTAATGTTCCTCGAGTTCCTAATCCTGCTTGCAACTCCCAGTAGGGCGCAATTAATTTACTAGCGAGTATCTCTGCTCGTTCAATGTCTGTTGGCTCACCATCATTTTGTTTGTTTTCACCTTCACTTTTGAAATAAAGGCGATATGTGTCACCACCGTACCAGCCAACCATATCCCATACCCCAATATTTTCATCTTCATCGGTGCGGGTATATTCGAAACGGTCAAACAGTATCGTACCAGTGTAATAATCAACAACAGGCTCTGGCCAATCAGATGGTGGTGTTTCTTGAGCATGTGCACCTGCAAGTAGGGCAGTCATGCTAGTCGCTGCAAGAGATAAAATAATAGTATTTACATTCTTCATAGTCATCTCCTAAGATACCGACACAATTCTGAACATACCTGCATCCATGTGATACAGCAGATGGCAATGGAATGCCCAATTTCCGGGTGCATCTGCGCTAATGAGTAGCGATACTTTTTCACTGGGCTTTAAGCTGATGGTGTGTTTTCTTGGCGGTGGATAATTGCCATTCTCCAGCTCCATCCACATACCGTGTAAATGGATAGGATGATTCATCATAGAGTCGTTTACCAAAATAAGCCGTATTCGTTCACCGTATCTAAAGTGTACAGGTTCTTTCACTTCGCTAAATTTAAGACCATCGAACGACCACATGTAACGCTCCATGTTGCCGGTTAAATGCAGCTCAATAGTCTGAGTTGGTTCGCGCTCATCTGGCCATGGTTCAGCACCTACTAAATCGCTATATAATAAAACCTTATGCTGAACGTCTTCTAGTCCAATGCCGGGCTCATCTAAACGGCTGGTCGGATTGCTTGCAATCATTGATGCCCCAACG
Organism: Glaciecola sp. MF2-115; assembly: GCF_047250385.1. Taxonomy (NCBI): domain Bacteria; kingdom Pseudomonadati; phylum Pseudomonadota; class Gammaproteobacteria; order Alteromonadales; family Alteromonadaceae; genus Glaciecola; species Glaciecola sp. MF2-115. The sequence goes on along the minus strand of NZ_JBLBVM010000028.1, from coordinate 26,249 downwards.
CCATGACCCGAAGAATCGTGTTTGATGTCAATGCTGTCTATGGGCAGTGGTTTTTTACTTTGCGGCATATTCATCATTTCTGAATCGCCCATATCATTCATTTTTGACCTATCTGAATGCTTGCTCATGGATTTTGTTGAGCCGTTCTCATCCATATTTGGCATGCTATCCATGGAAGACATATCTCCCATTCCCATCGCTGCCATTCCGCGCTCTGGCATTTGGCGAAGTTCAGGAACAGATGCTTGAACGCCCAAATCAGTCGCTAATGTACCGCGAACATAACCACTTCTATCCATACTTTCAGCATAAAGCGTGTAGGTTGTGGCTCCTTTGGGTCTCACAATTACGTCGTAGGTTTCAGCAACGGCAATGCGAATTTCTTCGACAGTAACCGGTTTTACTGGCTGACCGTCTGCAGCAACGACAACCATCTCTAATCCAGGGATCCTGAAATCAAAGTAGGTCATAGCAGAACCGTTGATTAGTCTTAGCCGCACGCTTTCGTTTGGTTTGTACAAAGCCGTCCAGTTTGTTGAGGCGTCCCGCCCGTTCATGAGGTAAGTGTACGTTGAGGCGGTAACGTCTAAAATATCTCGTGGGTTCATGCGCATATCAGCCCACATCGCTCTCTCTTTTAGCGTATTTATGAAGCCGCGTTTTTTGATGTCGTTTACGGTGTCCTCAATGGTTCTTTGTTGATAGTTGTAATAACCTTCAGCGACTTTTAAATGTCTGAATACATCATGTGGGTTTTCGAAAGTCCAATCGCTAAGCAAAATGACGTGTTCTCTGTCGGCACCAATGTCACCATCTTTCGGATCTATAATGACTGGCCCCAAATGGCCGAGTTGCTCTTGCAAGCCTGAGTGGCTGTGATACCAATAAGTACCGTTTTGCTCAACATCAAATTGGTATCGAAACGTCGAGTTTGGCGCTATCCCAGGAAATGCGACTCCCGGCACACCGTCCATCGTGTAAGGTAAAATAAAGCCATGCCAATGTATGGACGTGCTATCGTTGAGTTGATTGGTCACATTAATGGTGACATTTTGGCCCTCTTTCAAACGTAATAATGGGCCCGGTGACGTGCCGTTTATAGTAATAGGCTGAGAAGTACCGCCTGCAATATGTTTGGCTTGTTTTGCAATCGTTAAATCGATGACCTCGCCACTAACGACGCTGTTACCAAAATTCATTGCCAAATTATTTTCATTTATGCTTTCTTTAGTATAGCCCTGAGGCATAGCCCATGGCGCTGACATTCGACTAGTTAATGCTAAACCGCCAGCGGTGTACACGGCATTTCTTAGAAATGTGCGCCGCTGATTTTGTTTTGTGTTATTCATTTACAACCTCACATTAATATCTACCGGACTTATATCTGACTTTTACATTATCGTAAATCCCGCTAAATAAAAGTAAAGCACCCAATAAAAGCCGCTATCTGACAAAGATGTAATGCAACGGTAATCTGCCTGTTATGAAGTTTGTATCTGCATCGTTTAAATTAATATGGCTGGCAGAATCATTAGTTAGCCTTCAGAACTTAAGGATATTTATGAAGATAGAAAGTATGCGCGACATACTGCACTGGACTGTAAAATTCCATGAGCAATTGGCGACATGTCTGAAACATTGCGCGCCGAGTCACTCAGAGCGTACAAAAATGGCAATGCAATACTTGCTCGCTCACGAACAGCATCTTGCGGCTTTGGTTAAAGCGTTTTCCGATAACGCTAAGTTTAGTGAATTGGAAACCTTGTTTATAGAATATTTGGAGAAAAACCCAATTTTCCTGCACGACCATTGTGACGGTGATTTTGAGAATAAAACGGAATCTGAAATTGTTGCTAACGTGCTTGACCAGCATCAACAGGTAATAGACCTATACTCATACTTAAAAGAGCAGGCCATTATTCCTCATCATATAGAGCTTCTAAGCAACTTATTGAAGCTTGAAAATCAAGAAATAATATTAATGGCACAAGGCTTGAATCGTTTTCAAGATATGTAGCTTCGCTTTACAGACAAATGATGCCTCGTACTCCGTACAACATGATAATCAAGGAAGTTAATAATGGCCGAACACGAACATTCAAATTATGACAAAGGCAGTTTGAGCTTAGCCGGCGCAATAGCAATGGGTACTGGCGTAATGATAGGCGCGGGCATTTTCGCACTGACCGGGCAAGTAGCTGAGCTAGCTCGCGAGTGGTTTCCCTTTGCTTTTTTGGCTGCTGCCATCATATCTTCAGCGAGCGCGTATTCCTACGTTAAGCTATCTAACGCTTTCCCTTCGGCAGGCGGTATTGCTATGTTTTTAGAAAAAGCGTACGGGAAGGGCACAATAACCGCATGTTGTGCCTTACTGATGTACTTTTCTATGGTTATTAATCAAAGTTTAGTTGCGCGAACCTTTGGCAACTATGCTCTGCAACCTTTTGACATTGAGCCAGAGAGATGGATGGTACCTGCTCTTGGTGTTGCTTTACTAATTGCCGCGTTCTTGATTAATGTACTTGGAAACAAAATTATTCAGACGACGTCTTTTATCATGGGAATAGCCAAAGCATTGGGGTTGCTGGTGTTAGCGGGCGGGGGTATTTACGTTGCTGATGCGGGTTTTACTAGCACTTTTATTGTGCCTGCTGATACGAGCGTTAGTAACTTTATAGGCTCCGTGGCGTTGGCTATTTTGGCTTTCAAAGGCTTCACTACTATTACTAATAGCGGAGGCGAGATTGTTGATCCAAAAAAAAATGTGGGTCGAGCCATTATCATTTCAATATTCATCTGCTTTATAATCTACATGTTGGTAGCAGTAGCGGTTGGAACTAATTTATCGATAGATGAAATTGTGGTGGCAAAAGACTACGCGCTAGCTGAAGCGTCAAAGCCAGCATTCGGAAGAAGTGGCCTTTGGATCACGGTAGCCTTTGCTATTGTTGCGACAGTGTCGGGTGTTATTGCAAGTGTGTTTGCCGTTTCACGCATGCTAGCGATGTTGACTGATATGAAACTAGTCCCGCACAGTCACTTTGGCATGCCCGGCAGCGTGCAACAGCACACGGTTGTATACACTGTGGTAATCGCCATGTTACTAACAATTTTCTTTGATTTGAGCCGGATTGCATCGTTAGGCGCAATCTTTTATTTGCTCATGGACATAGCAATACATTGGGGCGTGTTTAAGCACTTGCGTAAAGAAGTTAACGCAAGTGCTGTAATCGTGTTAAGTGCAATAGCATTGGATATCGTGGTGCTAGGGGCATTTATTTGGATAAAGGCATCCTCTGATATTTTGGTGATCTGGGCCGCGATAATTGGCTTGGTGCTCATTGTAGGGGCTGAGAGGCTTTATTTGAGTAAGTTTCGAACCGAGGCCTAAGTTTAAAATTACTATTAGAGATATAGTTATTTCTTAATTGGAAACTCTGCTTATAACTGCTCCGTTTTTCTGGAGGGATTACACATTCATATGGTCAATTAAACAGCTTACTGGAGCAATCGAATATTTCCAACGATATTACTTTTGCGTCACGTATTGTCGTACAGCAAGCATTTTATTAACACAAAGTTAGGCGAGGAGGTCTAATGATTCTTGAAAAAATTAAAACACCAGGGTTAGCACACCTTTCTTATATGGTGCTGTCAGAAGGCCAGGCAATTGTTATTGACCCACGTCGAGATATCGCTATTTATATCGAACTGGCTCATCAAAACGAATGCCAAATCACCCATATCTTAGAAACCCACCGTAATGAGGATCTGATAAGCGGTGCGCCGATACTTGCTGAAATCACAGGTGCAGACGTATTTCATGGTCCCAATGCAGATGAGAAGATTAAATATGCAAAAACGGTAAAAGAAGGACATCAATTTAGTTTTGGCAATGTCATTGTCGAGGTGTTGGAAACTCCAGGCCATACTAAAGATAGCGTCTGTTTTATGATTTATGATCAAGACTTTAATCAAGGTCCAGTAGGTATTTTCACGGGTGATACTCTATTTGTGGGTGATGTTGGACGTACTGATTTTTATCCAGACGAAAGTGAAGTAATAGCGGGTCTGCTCTACGATAGTTTACAAAAAATAAAGTCCAGAGCACCTGAAGCACTAATATATCCTGCACACGGCGCCGGCTCTGTTTGCGGCGATGGTATGGCTGATAGGGAATTTTCAAGCATACAACACGAGATGAAGAATAATCCTCTATTACAAATCAAAGATCGAAGCGAATTTATTCAACGAAAAGCTCAGGAGCATCATTATATTCCACCTTACTTTTCTCAAATGGAGCGTCTCAATTCGCACGGTGCATCGACTATCAATACCTCGCAAGGTTTACAGCCAGTGGCGGCTGGACAGTTAACTAACTTGCAAAAACAAGGTTATAAACTCATCGATGTTCGTAGTATTGAATCGTTTTTAGGTGCACATATCGATAGAAGTTTCTGTTTACCAGTAGGCATGCTCACAGCATACGCTGGCTGGTTATTTGAACCCGAAGATAAATTAGTAATTATTGCAGATGATTATAAAATGGCAGAAAACGCTGCCGTACACTTATCTAGGATCGGCTACGATAATTGCGCTTATTTCTGCGCGATAAATTTAGCAGAAGTCGCCGCTGGCGGTATCAGTTTTGTATCAACAAACGCTGTTAGTGCCAAGCAGGTAAAAGAGCTTATTGAAGAAGATTGGACCTTATTAGACGTTAGAAAAATAACTGAATACGAACAGACCAGAATTGTAAATAGTGAACATGTTTTTTTAGGACACCTTGCAAAAGAAATTCTCAATTTAAATACTAATAAAAACTATATAACAATGTGCGCTAGTGGCATGAGGGCGTCAGTAGCTGCAGGATTTTTAAGCGCTAATGGTTTCAAAAATGTAAACGTATTTTGGGGGTCAATGGGCGCTTGGAAAACGAAAGATTATCCGGTGCAAAAGGGATAAGTTAGCTGCTGGTTTTCTATAGGTATTGTCAACTTAATCAGATAAACCGAATAAGTTGACAATACCGCTACTAAATATAGTGTTCTCTCATGGACTTATATCATATTTAAAAACTGTGATTACTAAGGGATTGTGTGGGTCTAATTACCGAGCGACTTTGTCGCATTCAAAAAAAGTTAGTATTTTTTTACTTCAATAAGTGTGTAGTGTTTCTTTTGAAGCATGAGGTTATTAGACGCTTTGTATACTATTAAATTAATCAGAATATTAAAGGTAACCAATGTATACAATAAGTAAACTCGCGAAAGAGTCAAATGTTGGTGTAGAGACCATTCGTTTCTATGAACGCAAAGGCTTACTTGAACAACCCATCAAACCAATGCAGGGATACAGGCAATATACAGAACAAGCACTTTCAAGAGTATTGTTCATAAAGCGTGCACAGTATTTAGGTTTTACGTTGGCGGAAATATCATCATTATTAATATTAAGTGCTAGTAATTGTGAAGATGTTCAGCAACTCGCTGAGCAAAAGCTTGCAGTAATTGAAGATAAGTTAAGAGATTTGCTTAACCTTAAAGAAAGCCTTGTCTCACTTGTTTCAGACTGTAAAAATAATCCAAGTGATAAAGATTGCCCGATCATTCAGTCACTCCAACCGTAAAATGACACATCACTTGACTCCGTACCCATATACGGAGTTTATACTGTACTTAAAAGAACAGTTTAATAGACGTAAATATGGTAAAAAGTAGTCAACTATCAATCTTAGGCGGGCTTGCCGCAGCAATCGGTGCCAGTGCCTGCTGTGCTGGGCCACTTGTTTTGCTTTTGTTGGGTATAAGTGGATCATGGATTAGTCATTTAACGCTCTTAGACCCTTATCGTCCTATTTTTATATTCGTGGTTGTGGTTTTATTTGGCTTTGCTGGGTGGAAAATACATCAGTCTGTTGAAAACTGTGCAGATGGCGAGGCATGCGCAATTCCAAAGGTAAGAACGCGACGAAAAGCAGTATTTTGGTTTACAACACTGTTGGCGTTTGTTTTTGTTACAAGCAACTACTGGATCATATGGATCGTGTAGGTGCTATCACTTAACTCTAATTGGAGAGAAAGATGAAGAAGTTATTGATTACAACATTATTGTTGATAAGCAGCACGGCAACGTTTGCCAAAGATGTGACTGTTACGTTAGAAATTCCGTCCATGGATTGCGTAGCGTGCCCGATAACGGTAGAAAAAGCACTTGAGCGCGTTAAAGGCGTTAAACAAGTGGAAGTGACATTTGAAAATAAACTTGCTGTTGTAACATTTGACGATGAGGTGACAAATCCTGATGCATTAACGAAGGCTACAAAGAATGCTGGTTATCCTTCATTGGTAAAGTCGTAACGCCTTCGCTAGTTGAACGTTAATAAAATCCTCTGAGGAACACAAAACTATGACGAAAATAGAACTTTCATCGACGATTACTTGCCCTCATTGCAGTTACAGCCAGCAAGAAGAAATGCCAACCACGGCATGCCAATTTTTTTATGAATGCACTAAATGCAAATCACTGCTAAAGCCTCTGAGCGGCGACTGCTGCGTTTATTGCTCATATGGAACAGTTAAGTGCCCTCCAATCCAAGAGGGCAGGAGTTGTTGCAATTAGCAGATTAGCCAATTATTCAACTGGCTATGATTTCTGCAAAAATCATGATCTACCAACTCTCGGTGCAGTAGTGTTAATATCATTTCTAGGCTACATAAAAAGTTCGTATTTAATTCTTAGTTTTGCCCAATTTAATGTTGAATAGGAGGAGTCCAAATAGGTCATTCATTTTTTATAGAGCATAGCCGAAATACAGCAAAGAAAGCGCTAATCGCCTCTCTACATGGCGGCATTCAACAAAAACTATATTTTCAATTAATGAAAATGAAGGCGTTCTATACACAAGCGGTACCAGTGACTTTTATCAAACTTATCCTGGCGCATATGTTCCAAATCCATTAAAGATAGAAGTATATGAAAATGATTCATCATTAGAAGAGGAAATTTCAGGCCTGACCAAAATGACCAATAATAACAGTCAGTTAGATGGGAGATTACCGATTACGCTTGAGTGTGCGCAAAAAGAAAGAGATGTAATGAATATATTGATCTAGGCGAAAAACCTTAAGTCAGTAATCGTTTTTACTGTAGCACCTATTATGTCTAATACTGTTCAGTATTAGACATAGGGTAAAGAGTAAGTTATATTGTTACTATGTTAATCGACAACCTATACGTTTTGGCCACGACTAAACCCACACCTTTGTTTCCAACCTATGCTGAACTGATTGAGCTGAGTATTAATGACTATCCGCAGCTGTCTGCCTATCTAGATAATCAACCTGCATGGATGAAGCAACATTGGGTCTGGGCAAAGGATTACCTGCTGTATATCGGCCGCAACAAATCTGAGCATACTTACGTGCGTTTTCGAAACGACATCGAAAAGTTTTTGCTCTGGGTATTTATGGTTGATAAACAGCCTGTCGACGATTTACGCAAAGCCGATATTTTGCGGTACGTTGATTTTTGTGTTGCGCCACCAGTTAAATGGATAAGCACTCAGCTACATGACCGATTTAGTTTAAGCAGCGGGTATTTTACTTCAAATCTCAAATGGACACCATTCAGACAAACACCACCAAAATATGATAAAGACCGCGTTCTTGATCCTAAAAAATATAAACCGTCCCTACAGACCTTAGAATCTATATTTGTTGCACTCAGCTCATTTTACCGACACCTGATTGATGAGGAAATTTGCTTCGGTAATCCCATTCCGCTGGCCAAGCGTGATTGCAAGCATATGATAAAAAATAGCCAGGTAAAAACTATCAGCCGGTTAACAGAGCACCAGTGGCAATATCTGCTCGACATCGCAGTTGAGCTAGCCGATACAGATGCCCTATTCGAACGAAATTTGTTTATCGTATCTACGATGAAAACGCTGTTTCTTAGGCTTTCTGAGCTTTCTGATAGGCAAGATTGGACACCCGTAATGAGTCATTTTTGGACAGATGAAGATAATAATTGGTGGTTTAAAGTATACGGTAAAGGTAAGAAAATACGTGATATTACCGTACCGCAGGGTTATTTGAGTTACTTAAAACGCTATCGCGAGTGGCGCGGTCTTTCCCCGCTGCCATCAAAGGGTGAGCAAACCATATTAGTAGAGAAGATAAGAGGTCGTGGCGGGTTAACAAGTCGCCAGATCAGTAGGCTCGTTCAACAGGTATTTGATTCTGCATATGAAAAAATGAAAAAAGAACAAGGTCTTGACGCGGCTCAAAAACTAAATGAAGCTACAACACACTATCTTCGCCACACAGGTGCAAGTATGGAGATTGAGCGAGATAGACCGCTAAAAGACTTGTCTGAAGATTTAGGTCATTCGAGTAGCGCCACTACTGACACAGTTTATGTTCAAGTTGAAAGGAAAAGGCGCGCATCTTCTGGTAAAGACAGAAAAGTAGAGTAATAACTTTGTTAAAACATCGAGGAAAGTCATTACTTATTGCAACTTTCTCTTTTATTTAACGAATTCAACAAATTGGAAATTAAAATGAAAGACTTAATAGATAAACTTTCTTCATACAATTTATTTAATAATTTGCTTCCTGGCGTCGTTTTCGTCGCAATTGCATCTAACCTTACTGAATATAATCTTATTCAAAAAGATATTCTGATAGGCGTGTTTTTGTATTACTTCGTTGGTGTGGTAATTAGTAGAATAGGATCTATCATCGTTGAACCAATACTAAAATTTATAAATTTTGTTAAATTCAGCAAATACTCTGATTATATCAATGCAAGCAAGAACGATGAATTAATAAAAACACTATTAGAAGTTAATAACATGTATCGCACGCTTCTCTCGCTGTTTTTGTGCCTAGCTTTATTGAAAGCATTTGAGATTCTAACTATTAGCATACCTACTTTAGCCAATTATGCGATTGAAACTACCACATTATTTTTGTTTATTTTGTTTGCTTTCTCATACAGAAAGCAATCAAACTATATTTGTCAACGCGTAAATAATGCGACAAATAAAACTAAGGAGCTGTAAATGGTTGCTAAAATCACATATTTCCCTGTTGGCAATGGGGACATGACACTATTAACGACACAAAACGCTAACTGTATTTTGATCGACTGCAACATAAGAAAGTCTGATGAACTTCCCGATGTTGTAAGTCAGTTACGTGAAAAGTTGACTCGCGATAGCGATGGAAGGCTTTTTATTGACATATTTATATGGAGCCATCCGGATGAAGATCATTGCAAGGGGATAAAAGAACATTTCCACTTAGGGAAAGCTGAAGATTGGAATGAAAAAAGTGATTTAATCTTTATAAATGAAATATGGTCTAGCCCGATAGTTTATCGAAGGGCATCCAAAAACAAAGCAACAAATGGTGGACATGTCTTATGTGATGACGCTAAAGCACTCAATACAGAAGTGAAACGAAGAGTCAAACTATATAGAGATGAGAAAAATCTAACTATCGGAAACAGAGTAATCATTTTAGGTAACGATGAAGATGGAAAAACGGACGACATACAGGATATCGTAATGCAACTCGACACTGAAACATCAATAATTAACGGTGTTACAGACTCTTCATTCAATGCAATGTTACTAGGGCCTTCGCAAATATCAGAACTGGATGAGGATGAAGATAAATTAGGAAAGAATCATTCAAGCGTCATATTTAATTATAAATTATCTTCCGGGGAAGTTAGCGCACGTTTTCTGAGTGGAGGAGATGCAGAGGTCGTTTGTTGGGAACATTTATATGAGAGATTGAAAAAAGATAACTCGTTAGAGCATTTAGAATACGATGTTTTGCAGAGTCCTCACCATTGTTCATGGCGCAGTATATCTCATGATAGTTTGAGCAAAGCGAAGGAAGATGGCACGGATGCGAAAGTTTCTGATACTGCAATGAATGCACTTAAAAATGCTAAAGCAAATGCAATTATTATATCCAGTAGCAATACAATATTGGATGACGATAATAATCCGCCAGCTTTTAAAGCAAAACAAGAATACACAAAAATAGTAGATGGAGTTAGTGGCAGCTTTAAGTGTGTAGCAGACCACAGAAAAAACGGTGACAATGTGCCATTAGAAATAGAAATTAGTGACGATGGCATTTTAATAAAAGCAATTGCAACGTTAGCTACCTCAAAACGAGCAACAGCATCGGCCGTCAATAGGGACGGCGGGGATGGATATGCATGAATACTCAAATTTAATAGATACGTTGCTATCCCCTTACAATACTAGAAGACTTTCTACTCTAGAGTTGAAAAATTATCAAAATTATAGTTTTGGGTGGCACGTTACTGAAAAATTACTCTCAACAAATAAAACAGTAACTATTGCTTTATTATGTAAGGAGAGCTTCCTGTATGATATACCTAGCGTATATTTGTTAGAGCCTAAACTAGCACCGTTGTCTTATCCTCACATAGAAAAGGATGGCAAGCTCTGCGTCTGGCCATCTAGTTTTATTGTAGATAATTCGAATGAATTTATACTCGAGTTGTTGAATGATGCATTCTTACTGTTAGACAAAATTTTTAATGATGGTTTGGAAGAGGATTTCAGAAACGAGTTTCTTAGTTATTGGTTTTATCATTGTAGCTCTGCGCTTAACTATACCTCAATATGTCGACCAGATAACAGAACCACACGTCAAATAACTACCTATAAAAATAAGAAGCTAGGTATAATATTTGGTGATAATGAAAGTCAACTCACCGAATATTTAGACAATAGAAAATATCTACAGAAATCTGGAAAGATAAGAAAGAGGCAGATTGGTAGTTTTCAGACTAGTGCTCTCATTTGTTTCACTAGAGCTTGGTTACCTGACGAATATCCAAAAAAGGTTAGCGATTTTTTCAAACTAATAATCCAAGAATTTGGAGACGGAAGCGACGAAGTCTTAGCGATGGTATGCACCGCACTTTCAAATCGGTATAGTCAAGCTCCATCCGTGCTAGTCTCGTTTGAAACAGAGAATGGTGTATGTTTCTCTTCTCTTGAGTTTAAAAAAGGTTTTTTGCATCGTGAAAGGTTTAATAACAGATCGGTTCAAAATGGCTTCAGAAATAAGATACCTGCTCAACATATTGTTGATCATTTTTCAAACGTAAGACTGACAGGCGGTTCTGTAAAACGAAATGACCTAAGCTGGATTTTAGGAAGAGACGTAAATCATTCTTGGCAAACTCTGCAATCACATAGCGTTACAATTATTGGTTGTGGCTCTGTTGGTGCGCCAGTCTCCAAGCTTCTAATACAGTCCGGAGTACAGGAATTACTTTTATTTGATGACGATATTTTTAAATCAGAAAACACTTCTAGGCATTTATTAGGGTTGAATTACGAAGGTGTTTCTAAGGCTTATGCATTAGCGGACTATTTAACCAATAATTTTCCTCATGTGAAAATTCATTTTTTTGAAGAACGTTTCCAAGACGCCGTCAAAGACAAAGATTGCATGAATAAATTAGAGAATAGTGACCTTATATTAAGCTGCACCGCTGAGTGGAAGACGGAACAAGAGCTGTTAGATTTACAATCTGCATTTACCTTAGGTCCAATTGTTTTCTCTTACGTCGAAGCGCATGCAATGGCTGGTCACGTTGTTGTTAATCCAGCAGATTCAAACGCTTTTAACTCGCTTCATTTCACTAAGGGACAAAACGTTGGGAAAATGAAATGCTCGGTCACCAGTTGGGAACATCCAACAACCGTAAGAATTCCAGCCTGTGCTGGGGAATTTCAACCATATGGAATAGTGCCTCTCACGCGTTTACATGCTCTTTTATCAGAGGTCGTATTGGACCTTTTGCACGAAAAAAATGATAGTGACATTGTTGCTACGCATTCTGTTTGGATTGAATCAAAAAAGAGATTAGTTGAACAAGCTGGTAGCTGGTCAAAGGAATGGATTGAAACGTATGGTGAGCTTGGCGCCGGCAATATATTGCGAAAATATGTTCTTAACGATAACAAATGGTTGATAAAAAATGACTAAGTTCATATGTGACGAATTTGAAATGACTATTACATTTGAAAAGGAAGTCATGAGTATTTTATCTAAATATCGACAAACTGGGTGTAAAAAAGAATCCGGAGGACTACTTTTTTCAAATAAACTTGACAGCAATAATATATTTATAGACATGGCAACTCCGCCAACCAGGCAAGATATTAGAACCGTGAATAGATTTAAACACAACAAGCTTACATCCCAAAAGTTAATAAATGAATGTTTTCTAAAAGGGCTTTACTATATAGGCGATTGGCACTCTCACTCACAGCTAAATCCTCAGCCGTCTTGTAAAGACATAAAAACCATCAATAATATTTATCAGTCATCTCAACATCATTTGAATTATATTATTATGCTTATAATTAGCAAAGATAAAGACTTCTCTAAAAGCTATATTGGCCTCACTGATGGAAAAAAGTTAGTCCAATGTATCCCTTACAGCTAACTCATTAATTCGTAATAATAGTTATTATTGCGAATTGACTAAACTTTCATTTCATAGCTGATAATGTCCAACTTAATTGACTTGGTGTAGACTTATTTATGTTATAAATTTACGATTGCCTATGAAATTAGACTGTGAAAACATTTTCGATGTCACACCAGTGACTTCAAATCAAGCTGCCATCGATTAAGAGCTTTCTGATGCCACGATTGAGATCCATAACTTATTAGATTTTAATAAACCTATAAAGAATACCGCAAAAGTACTTGGCGTTACGCCAGCTCAAGCTCGGTATTTAGCCAAAGGGGATATAGAAAGTTTCAGTATCTATGAGTTGAAAACATTTCTAGAACGGTTGAAATGAACAATGTAAATCGAACTGTAGTCGAGTTTGACGATATCCCCAAATTGCAACACCAATGTCGTGAAAACTAACACACATCATCAACCAAAATTCCCATTCAACTTAAACCCAGCAACACGCCAAAACGGCACTTTGTTGGATGAAACCTAAATTGCATAATGATAGGCCCGAGGGCTTCGTAATACTAATGATATTCCATCAGGCGATAATAGTAACGGTAACGCTAGCTGAAAATAGTGAAATTAAATAATTTCTATATATAAATTAGTTGCTTAGATGAAAACATTGGAAATCAGTGTCCTAAACGGTAGTTCAGCCATACATTGGTTACCTTTAGTATTTTGATTAATTCAATAATATAAAAACGTCTAATCAACTCATACTTTAAAGTAGATATTTACGCATTTATTGAAGAGGATAATACTAATTGTTACCTTAAATGCGACAAAGACGCTCGGTAATTTGACCGACACATTCCCTTGGTAATCAAACTAACGCATCTATCAGAACATGGAAGTATAATAATTTTCAAAACTGATTTAATAAAAACCAATCTACTACGGAACATGCAAATAATTTGAGTACAACTGACGCACATTAAGTTCAAAATGTTAAAGATCTAAATCAGAACTATTCGCTATACGGCGAAACGGCATTTTATTAAGGTAAATCAACAATGACGCGACAGCAACGTGAACTTCAAACTAAAATACCGACTGATGAGCAAGTCTATACTGTAGACGAAATGTTTACATATATGCTTAGCAATAACAGCAGTTAATTTATCTTATATCGGTATCTTTCTTCAAAAAGAATAAGGGTAATGATACCGGGACAAAGATTTTTACGAACCACCATGATCGCTAAAAACCAAAAAGATATGTTAGTTAGTACGAGCCTTTCTTGATGCCTCGACAATCTCAGTTCTAATTCGTTTTGCATTTTTTTCCATTTGCAAAAGTAACCCGTTTCTCTTGTAGGCTTTTGCTTTTGCTCTCATTGATCTTTCCATAGCAGTCATGAATTATTGTACCTCCAAAAAAACTAACGTCTAAAAGTCATTTCTCACTTAATTGAAAACAGCATCTACAATCAATAGCATTTTATGTTTGAAACAAGATATAAGGGATGAGCACACAAAGAATTGTAGCAAGCATTTTACTTGCCGCAAACAACTGCATAACTATTCATCTTTTGAAAACTTTAATTTACTGAGAAGGGTGTACCCATATTACAAGGAATGAAACCGATTTAGATGGAGGAATGTACCCAAAATAGAAGGTTGTCCGAGAAGGCTGTGAATAACTTTGTGTGTTTATAGTTAATTTAACATAATATACATTATGCGCTATTGTGTATAATTATCCCAATTAGTGGATAAGTCCTCTAGTACGAACAGATTATCTGTTTGACGTTTATATTAGGTCTTTTCGAACGCGCTTCTACGTGAATAAAACTGAGTTATCACCTTGATTACCGATTTTAATTAAATCTAAGCGATGTAATTATTGTGAGTTAATTAATGTGGATTATTGAACGTAATTAATTGTGAATAATAAAATGTTTTCGATGTTAGCTTCGTTTATAACAATTTAATTAGCGATACTGATTATCTTGCCATGGGCATCTTGGTCTTCTAGCAAAGTTTTAAAGTGTAACCACGAAATCGGTTTGGAAAGCAAATAGCCTTGGATTGAATCACATCCCAGTTCTTTAAGTATTTTAAACTGTTCTTCTTTTTCGATCCCTTCAGCAACGGTTTCTAAGTTAAAAGATTTGGCGATTGCTAGTATCGATTTGACTAATGTTTTCTTCACTTCGTTCGTCGAGTTCAAATCGTCTATAAATGACTTATCAATTTTAAGGCAATCAATTGGATAATTTACGATCTGTGAAAACGCTGTATATCCAGTGCCGAAGTCATCGAGCGCTAAACTTAAGCCCATTTTTCTTATCTTGTTAAGTATTTCAATACTTTGTTCGTCTATTTCGATTAGGCTTGTTTCTGTAATTTCCAACTCTATTTGTTTCGGGTTTATTCGATAGTCTTTGATTAATTCTGCTAAAGAATCAGTGAAATTCACATTATTAAGCTCTTTCGCGGAGATGTTAATACAGACAACTGTTCCTGTATTTTCAAAAATACTTTTGTTTAGATACATATGTTTAAAAGTGGTTTCGATGACCATTAGATCAATATTTTGAATCACACCAAACTCTTCAGCAATGGGTATGAATTGCTCTGGACCAATGCCTTCAAGGTCTTGAGAGTTGCATCTTAGTAGCACTTCAACTTTATGAATATACAAATCGTAGGCTCTAAATATTGGCATGTAAGCCATTGAAAACTGATTATTATCTACTGCTTTTCTGATGTCTTCTGCAATCTTCTTTCGAAGATAAATGATGTCTCGTACATGTTCATCAAAGAATCTGAAGTTAATTGTGTGGTCTTTTTTGGCACAATACATAGCTGAGTCGGCTCTTGATAGTATATCCTCAAAATCATCTTTATTAGGGTCAAAAGCTGTAATCCCCATACTCAAACCAGTTTTTAATAGCCGATTATCAATAACGATTGGCGCAAGAAACCTGTCGAATATTTTATTCGCTAGTTTGTTAGCCGCGTTATGACTGATCCTACTAATAATTAGCACAAACTCATCGCCAGCTAGCCTTGATATTCCAACGTTGTTTAGATGTTTCGGCTGCGTTATGACAACCTCTTCAACAATCCTGCCTATTTCTATAAGAAGACTATCGCCAACAGCGTGTCCATGCGTATCATTTACCTTTTTGAATCCATCAATATCAAAATAGAATAGATAGCCTTTTCGTCTGTTTTGTAGATTCCTACCTTTTTTATAGGACCAATCTGTTATGCCTCTTCTGTTTAACAAGCCTGTTAATGCATCTGTGTTTGATATTATTTTTAAATGCCTAGCTTGACGCACAACTAAGATGATAATGGCAATTAGCCACGCTAAACAAATAGCTTGAAATAGCTGTAACTCGTTTATCAGCTGGCCGTGAAAAACGAGCTTTTCAACTTTGAATTTGTAGTCCCCTACTTCATTCATTTGGTCTGTAAGTATCTCGATAAATGCGACGTTATTTAGCTCGACCTGTGCATTTTCAAAGCTTATGTTTTTGTCTTTTATCCACCAATCTTCAACTTGAAAAGTATTAAATGGAATGAATAAGGTCTTTTCTTCAACAGAAGGTGCAAAAGTTATAGAGTTGAATTTTAATGAAACGAAGTCATTCGGTTTTGAATATGCATTATTGTAATTACGCAAAGATACTTTAATACGGTTGTTTTCGACTGGGGATTCATAAGCGAGCTTGAGTTCTAGGGCATCAAAAACACTAAGATCGTACCCTTTGCTTAAGTTAACCATATTTGCAGATGCGCCAGCTCCAATAGCGATACTTAAGCCACAAAGCGAATAGTTGTCATCATCCGTTGTCTTGGTACACTTACCCGCGAACGGGATGGGTGTGTTTGTAGCATTTATATCTTGTTTACTAACATCGGCAATTTTATTTTCAAAAGCACTATTGGTCGCACTACCTTCGACGATTACTGTCACAATTGTCGGATGAGTACCGTCGGTCAAGTCCAAACTCGTGTTCATTAAGCCATATTTGTGAGCGCCGATTAATAGCAAAGTCGCTACAAATATGATGAAAGTAGTTCTTATATTGAAGTCTGAAAACACGCATAGTCCTGATGTTAGGGCACTTCAAGGCATTTATTTAAAAAACTAAAGACCTAGCACCTAGCAAAAATTAAGGACACAATTATACGGTTTAGTAACGAGTTTATGGGGGTTTTAACGAAGGTGTATTTATTCTTGGGTATAAAACTTGTGACTCATGTTTATATCACATTCAAAAACCTGAAAAACGCTTAAATAATCGATACTATACGAATACTCTAAACAGCAAGAGTGCATCTGTAAAACAAAAAACAAATGGGTATGAAGCCTGCGTTGCTTGCCCTCCTGTAATTATTTATATTGTAGTAATTATTTAATGTTTACAGTTTGAAATTCAGTCGCTTATAAACAAGTGTTAGACTAATAATATAGAAATCAGAAATAAAGTGGATACTTCCGCTGTTTACCAAGGATCTAAAATGAGTATGAATGTCGCATTTATCGGATTGGGTGCAATGGGTTACCCCATGGCAGGACACCTTTCTCAAGCTGGTTTTAATACTACCGTCTACAACCGAAACTCAGCAAAAGCAAATAGTTGGATAAGTGAGTTTCCAGCCGGCTCAATGGAAGTCAGCCCGAAGCAAGCCGCAAAGAATGCTAAAGTGGTGTTACTTTGTGTTGGTAACGATCAAGATGTAAGGTCGGTTGTTTATGGTGAAGATGGTGTTTTTGCGGGTATGTCACCTGGAGATATTTTAATCGACCATACGACAACATCAGCGGAGCTAGCGCAAGAGCTTTTTAATGCAGCCAAAGATTTAGATATACAATTTTTGGATGCACCCGTGTCAGGCGGTCAGGCAGGTGCTGAGAACGGAAAGTTAACGGTGATGCTGGGTGGTGAGAGTGATACGTATCAAGCAGTTATTTCATTGCTTGACTGTTATTCACAAAAACATCAATTGATGGGTGCTAGTGGCAGCGGTCAGTTAACCAAAATGGTCAATCAAATATGTATCGCAGGCATCGTCCAGGGCCTATCAGAAGCAATCCATTTTGCAGGTAAAGCGGGACTAGATACAAATGAAGTAATGAGTGTTATTTCAAAAGGTGCTGCTCAATCTTGGCAAATGGAAAATAGATCTAGCACTATGGCAAAAGGACAATTTGATTTTGGATTCGCCGTTGACTGGATGAGAAAAGACTTAGGAATAGTGCTTGATGAAGCTAAGAATAATGGCGCTAACTTGCCGATTACAGCTCTTGTCGATCAATTCTATGGTCAGGTTCAATCAAATGGCGGTGGCCGATCTGATACTTCGAGCCTAATTACGCTGTTAAATAAATAGATCGTATATTGAATTTTAGTCATAAAAAAGCCCTGTCTTTATTACGAACTTGCCCCTAAAGTTTAACCTATCACTTTAGGAGGCAATTCATTTTAACAGGGCTTGTTTCTCATAGATAGAAAGAGTGAGTGGCTCCCCTAGTCTATCAATTGCTGACTTAAGAATGTAAATTCTAGTGCGCTTCTTTTAGCTACTTCTTCTAAATTGGCTGACGCTGAGTGTCCACCATCAATGTTTTCATAATATTCAAACTTGTGACCAATTTTTTCCAAGGCATACGCCATCTTGCGGGCATGAGCCGGGTGAACTCGATCATCCTTAGTCGATGTCACAAAGAAAATCGGTGGGTATTCAGCATTTTCATCAATATTATGTAATGGCGAAATAGTCTCAAGAAATGCTCTTTCTTCTGGGATGTCAGGACTGCCGTACTCGCCCACCCATGATGCTCCTGCGAGTAACTTATGGTATCTAAGCATATCAAGCAAAGGCACTTGGCACACAACTGCGTTCCATAAATCTGGACGTTGGTTGTACATTACGCCCATCAGCAAGCCACCATTGGAGCCGCCCATAATACCCAATCGTCTAGCAGATGTGATTTTCTTTTCTATGAGAGATTCAGCAACTGAAATCATATCGTTGTATATCACTTGGCGGTTAGTTTTTAAGCCAGCTTGATGCCATTTAGGGCCAAATTCACCTCCACCTCTTATATTCGCTAAAACATAAACACCGCCTTGCTCTAGCCACAACTTTCCACGAACACCCGAATAGCTCGGAGTTAAAGAAACTTGAAAGCCGCCATATGCGTAAAGCAAGGTAGGATTTGAGCCATCGTAAGGAATGTCTTTTTTGCGGATCACAAAATAAGGCACTTTGACGCCATCTTTTGATGTTGCTTGAAACTGTTCAACAACAAGGTCTGCAGAGTCGAAGCGATTAGGTGATGATTTTGCAACACTTATCGAATTAGACTCCAAGTCTACTTTAAACAAAGTATCTGGTGATACAAAACTCTCCTGATTAATGAACACAATATCAGTATCGTCATTCGCTGATCTGACGGCTACAGTGCCACTTTCGGGTAGCGCTAATTTTGTGGATGTCCAGTTTCCGTCATAGTCATATGCAAAAACGTTACCAACCACATTTTCAGAAATCGTAAGCAGTACTTTTGATTTGGTAATAGATGATCTAGAAAGTGTCTGTTTTGCACTCGGTTCAAACACAACTTTAGCGTTTGTGACTTTGTTTGACGCCATCCATTCATTTAAATCAAATGACATTAAACTACCGTTCGTGAACGTTTCAGATAAGCCTTCCGGTTGCCAATTATCTTTTAAGCTAATTAGCAATTGGCCTTTAAAAATGCCAGCAGGATTGCTTTTCTCGGGAATGGGTAGTTTTTGTCTAGTATTGTCATCTTTTAGCCAAAAGTATTCTCTTGAGAAAAAGCTAGTGGAACGATAAGCCATTAAAACTTTATTGGTATCATCAATTTCCATAAGGAATGCACCCGCAGATACATCTGTAGGCTCACCTCTAAATATTTCTTTAGCTTCGTTTAAGCTTTGTCCACGCTTCAACAACTTGGCTATGTATGGGTAACCACTCTCAGTCAAGCTGCCCTGCCCCCAATCAGTGCCAACCAGCAGCGTATCTTTATCAAACCAAGAAATGTCGCTTTTTGCTTCAGGAATATAGAAACCGTCTTCGACGAAAGACTTCGTCTTATGGCTCCATTCTCTCGCCTCTGTTGCATCTTTGCCGCCATCAGAAAGAAAAACCATACACATATCATGTAAAGTATCGTGGCAAGTCAATCCTTTATAGACCCAATTTTTACCGGCTTCTTCTGCGAGCTTATCGAGGTCGAAAACAGTTTCCCAGTTGGTGTTGTCACTTTCGTACTCTTCTAAGGAGGTACGTCTTAAAACACCTCGTACTTGGTCTGCACTTTGCCAATAGTTATAAACATAGCCGTTGTAGTAGTTACCATAGGCGATTTTGTCTGTGGCATTCACTATATCCAATGCATCTTTTTTATACTGTTCATAGCGCTTGTCACTCATTAGCTTGTCTAAAGTCGTTTTATTCCACTCATTAACTTTAGATAGAGCTTGTTTGCCCTCAACCTCTTCTAGCCATAAAGGCGCGATCTCTTGAGATGAAGCTAGCTCAGAACCCTGAGCAGACTCATCTGCATTTTGCTCTGTCACTTTGTTATCTGAGCATGAAAATAGGAATGTCGTTGTGACAAACAGTGTTAATAAACTTTTTTTCATTTTGTATATTCCTTTTGCTTTTTCTTGTTCCGTTTTTACTAATCTTATTCGAAACTAAAAAATTCAAATTTATTTTGTGAGCATACGATACGTATAAGTCATTCTAACTTCAATGGAATATTACTTAGTAGTAAAAGCAAGTTGCCCCCTCAACAAACTAAATACACGAAAGCATCAAACATAAAGCAAATATATTTGTTTGCTCTTTACGCTTGCAAGCGTATTTGTTTGCTAGTATGCTTTTTCTTAATTAAAACTAAAACTAATATAGGAGTTATTTTGGTAAACAGTAAACCTAAACAATATGCTGTTTTGACTGCTGACATAGTGCATTCAACCAAGTTAAGCTCTGCAGATTATACAAAAGTCATGACAACACTGAAAAACCGGCTAGAGGCTCATGAAGAAAAGTATGAATGTAAGTTTGAGATATTCAGAGGTGATAGTTTTCAAGTACTTTATCAAAACATAGATGAGGCTATGAGCTCTGCATTGTCGCTGCGCTTATTTTTACAATCTGGGATCGAATGCAGCGCTGTTAAACTGACACAATCACTCGCGCTTGGCGAAGTAGAGTCAAGAACAAACAGTATCAGTAGTTCTTTAGGTGAAGCCTTTATACTATCTGGACGAGCCTTGGATGACGCTTCAAGAGGCGACATGCTTTTAAGTTTTGGAGAGGATTTCTCTTCTACCGACCTTTCTGTGTCCACACTGTTCTTGCGTCATCTTCTTAATGGGCTAACCGAAAAGCAATCAGAAGTTTTGTATTATTACATTGATTTTGATTTCCCTGAGCAGCAAGTTATTGCTGATCATATGAAAATGACACGTCAGAATGTTGCTACTCACCTAAAACGCAGTGGCGCTGAATTAGTTAAAGCTTACTTGCTAGGCTATCAAGAAATTTGTTTAGGAAAAACACAATGAAGCTTTTTTTCTTTCTGTTAGTTGCCCATTTTATTGCTGATTTTTATTTGCAAAAATACACGTGGATAATGTGTAAAGTCGAAAATAAAGAGCGCTCAATTGGCCTGTTTAAGCACATGCTTGTGCATTTAGCGCTTACCAGTGCTGCGATACTACTCAGTGGCGTGGCATTGGATTATAAGGCATTACTTGCCTTATTAATTATTATTTCAAGCCATTACTTAATTGATATTTGGAAAACTTACAGGCAGTTTGTACTCAAGTATTTCTTAATTGATCAAGTCGCACATATTCTGTTTATCGTTGCAGTGACACTGTGGTTGAACGAAGTGAAGTTTCAAAATGTGCTTGCAGATCTGCAAGCATTCTTCGATGCCAAAACGCTTATGTTGCTTGGTGCATATCTTTTTCTTTGTAAGCCTGTATCTTTGCTTATTACCCTCTCGTTGACAAAATACACTGAACAATTCAATGAGTCTGAGAAAGCGAATGAAGGTTTGGCATCCGCCGGTGAATCAATCGGCTATTTCGAACGAGGGTTAATCGCCAGTTTTATTTTACTTGATCAATTTGCTGGCGTTGGCTTCTTATTAGCAGCTAAAAGCGTTTTTAGATTTGGAGATATGAGAAGGCAAAGTGATCGAAAGCTAACGGAATATATTATGCTTGGCACATTATTTAGCTTTAGTTTTGGTATTGCTGTGGGCAAGCTGGCTGATTATTTATTGACCGTGCTTTAGGCGGTCTTTAATTTCACCTTTTCTCGAAGCGCAACGCTTTGAGCAATACTTTACTTCTTCCCAATTTAATTTCCACTTTTTCCGCCAGTTGAAAGGTAGCCCGCAGACCGGGCAAACCTTACTAGGTAGCTCAGACTTCTTCATTGTTCTCCAAATTCAGAAGAAATGTATCAGCATCCTCTAACATGTGCCCAAACCTTGTTTGGTCCATTTTAGACATGGTGCTATATATCATGCCCATTCTTGGGTTGTTGCTAAATGTCTTCTGATGCCGGTAGAGAAAATGCCAATATAAGTAATTGAATGGACAAGCTTGCGGTCCGGTTTTTTCTTTCACGCTATATTCGCAATTCTGGCAGTAGTTCGACATTTTATTTATATATGAACCACTAGCAGCGTATGGCTTACTAGCAAGTTTGCCGCCATCTGCAAACAAAACCATGCTACTAACATTCGGCATTTCTACCCACTCATAAGCATCCGCATAAACCAGCAGATACCACTCGTTCAACTCTTTTGGAGAGACGCCTGTGAGTAATGCAAAGTTACCCAATACCATCAAGCGTTGAATATGGTGAGCGTAGGCATGCTCTTTTGTGTCTTGAACACACTGTGACAAGCAATTCATTCGCGTTTCGCCAGTCCAATAGAGTTCTGGTAACTTTCTTTTGGCATTAAGGTAGTTCTTTTCTTTTAACTCAGGCATGAAATACCAGTAAAAACCTCTCACATACTCACGCCAGCCAAGTATTTGCCTTATAAAGCCTTCTGCGGAATTAATTGGAACATCCCCGTTTAGGTAAGCTTCTTCCGCAACTTTAATAACCTCTTCTGGCATCAGAAGCCCAACATTCAAATACAATCCGATATGGGAGTGGAATAACCAAGGGTTCCCTTCTAACATGGCGTCCTGGTACTGACCGAAATCATGCAGGCGAGTTTCGACGAACTCATTGAGTACTGCTAAAGCCCCTTCTCTATCGACAGCATAATGAAAGTGATCAAGTACACCAAAGTGCGATGAAAAAGACTCTTCAACAAGTGCTAATACCTCTTCCGTTGTTTTGTCTGGTTTGAATTGACTAGGATCGGGAATGTTAGGACTTTTGCCAAACGCTTTGCGATTATCAGCGTCGTAATTCCATTTTCCACCCTTCGGTTCCTTGTCGTCCATAAGTACACCAGTTTTTTTACGCAATTCGCGATAGAAAAACTCCATCCGATATTGTTTGCGATCCCCTGCCCATTTTGCGAAATAATCTTGAGACGCAATGAAGCGATTATCTTCTAAAATATTGACGGGTATATCTAACTTGTCTTGCCAAGATTTTACTTCTTCAAGTAAGCGGTATTCACCGGGATGTGAAATGACGATAGAGCTAAATTCCTGTTTGCTACATGACTCTTTAACTTGTTCAAACAGCGAACCTTTATTGTTTTCATCATTGTATTTTATGTAAATAGGCTTATAGCCTTGTTTATCCAACTCTTGAGAGAAATGGCGCATTGCACTAAAGACAAAAGCGATTTTTTTCTTATGGTGCTTTACGTAACTCGCTTCTTCTTTGACTTCTGCCAATAAAACTCTGTCTGACTCTTTATTATAGTTGGCTAGTGAACTCATCTCAAGATTCAGTTGATCACCTAGTAGAACAACCAGCTTAGTCATACGAAGTCCTTCAAGCGAGCGAAAGCATCTAAAGCGCGTTGGCGTGAAACTTTCAAATCAACGATGGGCTTTGGATAGTCTTTCCCCAACTCGATTCCACAAGCTTTAAGAATATCCTCTGGCGCTTCCCATGGTTTATGTATGAATTTTTTTGGAAGCCTGCTTAGCTCTGGGCAATACTGCTTGACGTATTCGCCTTCTTTATCAAATTTCTCACCTTGCAAAATAGGATTAAATACTCTGAAGTACGGCGAAGCATCGGCACCAGAGCCTGCTACCCACTGCCAACTGGCTGAGTTACTTGCCATATCAGCATCTAACAAAGTATCCCAAAACCAACGCTCTCCTTGGCGCCAATCTATTAAAAGGTTCTTCACTAAAAATGAACCCACCACCATTCTTACCCGGTTGTGCATATAACCTGTCTGATACAACTCACGCATCCCAGCGTCTATAATCGGAACGCCAGTTTTACCTAATTGCCACGATTTGAGATCCTCAGGGCTACTACGCCATGAGAAATGATCGAACTTCGCGTTAAAATTCTTATGAGGAATTTCAGGCCAGTGAAATAACAAGTAATAACTAAACTCGCGCCAACCTAACTCACTTAAGTACACGTCCAAGTCTTTATTATCAAACACATTTTCGAAGGCACCATGAATAGCATACCAAGCTTGATTAGGAGATATTTCGCCAAAGTGAAGATGAGGCGACAACAGTGACGTGCCCTTCACTGCCGGTAAGTTTCTAGCATCCTGATAACTCGTTGCTGCTTCGTTAATAAAACGCTGCAACCTGTCAGCAGCGCCGCGCTCTCCAGGATGCCACTGAGCTTCGATGTCTTTATACCACTGAATTTCAGGTAACAATTCCAGCTTTTCTAAGTCTGCTGTAGAAAATTCCACATTATCCACAAAATTGATTTGCGCTGGTTTTGATAATGGAAATCTTGGCGCCTGCCTCGTTAAACAGCCTTTTCTATAATACGGTGTGAATACCTTATAGGGCGTTTCGTCTTTCTTTAATACAGACATAGGCTCCCATAACAATGAGCCATTTAAGCTTTTAGCGCCGATCCCCGCTTTTTTTAACTCGTTCTTAATCGATTCATCTCTTTCTCTGTGCCAAGGTTCGTAGAGTCGGTTCCATATCACAGTGTCAGCTGAGTGTTCTTTCACTAGGTCCTTTAAAATATTTAAAGAACTACCACGTCTGATGATTAATTTGCCATTAAGTGACTCGTTTAAAGACAACAGAGAGTGATGAAGCCACCATTTGCTTGCTCCACCGAGTTTTGCATTTTCAGGTGTGTCATCATCGAGGATAAATACGGGGATAATGTTGCCATTGTCAGCAGCTAGCGTGAGTGCGGGATTGTCGCTAATGCGTAAGTCTTGTCTGAACCATACAATAATATTTTTAGCCGGCGTAGTACTCAATTTATAATTCCTTTCAATTGATGGTGACAATAATGAATATCGCTTACATGATTTTAAGCATAAGACATTTAAACAAATATTGAGAGGAAACAGATCATAATCTTAAATACTTCTTTTTCAGGCTAATTATTCGCCCGTTTCATTCTTTTTGGCTTCTTCAGCTTTTTTTAGCAACATGGCTCGCTTTTTCTGGTCTTGTTCCTTCAACCATTGGTTAAGTAATCTTATTTGTCCATTTTTATAGGCTGCGTAAGTTATGCGTAACGAGTTGGAGAGTACGTCACTATCTGTCCAGCCCGTTTTTTCCACGATTTCTTTATAGTTTTCCATCGCAGCCGGTGTGACGTAGCCCCGAATTAACTTTTTACCTAAGGACTTTTGCTTTTCACGAAATCGTTTCTGCTTTTCAGCATTAGCTGACTTTTTTGGATTTTTCATTTGTACAATATTTGCTTTAAAAACATTCAGTTTTGCCAGTGTACTGCAAAAAAGAGACTTTTTTTAGCAAAATTAACTGTTCGGAGTTGTTTAGCGTACAAGTGTTCGCTAAATTACACACTCTTATGGAAAACTAGTGTGTGATATGACAAATAAAAAATCAGAGTTTAATAAAGATGACCTATTAAAGTGCAGTACAGGCGAAATGTTCGGGCCTGGTAACAGTCAACTTCCCGCACCAAATATGTTAATGATGGACCGAATCGTAAAGATCACTGAAGAAGGTGGCGAATACGACAAGGGACATATCATTGCTGAATTAGATATTACGCCGGATTTGTGGTTTTTTGACTGCCACTTCCCTGGCGACCCTGTGATGCCTGGTTGCTTGGGCTTAGATGCGATGTGGCAATTGGTGGGTTTCTTCCTTGGTTGGTCAGGTGGACCAGGTAAAGGACGAGCTCTTGGTGTTGGTGAGGTTAAATTTACTGGCCAAATATTACCAACAGCGAAAAAAGTAACTTATGAAATTAACCTTAAACGCGTAGTTAAACGCCGTTTGTTTATGGGCCTAGCTGATGGCACTGTTTCTGTCGACGGTAAAGTCATTTACGTTGCGAAGGATTTGAAAGTCGGCTTGTTCCAAGATACTAGCGCCTTTTAATTATTTAATTGATTATTTATATAAGCAAAAAGCCCAACTTATGTTGAAGTGACCCCATTAAGTTGGACTCATTTCTAAGCGGCGACCAAGGCCTGATTTCGATATTGTGTCGGACTCAGGCCTTTTAGTTTTAGCTTAATGCGTTCGTTGTTGTAATAATCAATGTATTGTTTGATGTTTTCAA
>NZ_JBLBVM010000027.1:0-29541 GCF_047250385.1 Glaciecola sp. MF2-115 | reverse complement strand
GAGCATTCGTTGTTTGGTCTTCGCTGGTCAGCATCGGTTGTTGTTTTGAGTTCAAACGAGTGTTATTTTTACCTAAATGGTTAACGCAGAGGAACATGGAATGTTTGGTCAAAATCGTAGTAAATTCCGGCTATCTAACAATCGCATCAGTTCACTCCCTTCGGTCGCTGGGACAACTTTACGGGCGCATTTCGCGTTGCTCAATAGCTGCACCCATAAACTTGCCCTCTATGCGGGGTGTTAGGTTTTAGTCTTTATCAATTCTCTTAAGTGCGTTTTTATAAGCCTGATTTCTGTCCCGTTTACCGATAGCAATGACTTCTACGACCACTATGTCATCCTTTACTAGATAAACTAATCGGTAACCAGATTGGCGTAATTTAATTTTATATATATCTGCCCCGCCCATTACGCGATCGCTTTCAACGCGCGGTACTTTTAATCTTTCAATCAGCTTCTTTTTAAATTGATCTTTTAATGTTGCGCCTAGCTTATTCCACTCTTTTTGCGCAGACTTTTTAAATTGAAGCTTATAAGTCATCTATATTTACCGCGATTGATTCTTCATCTTTGCGTTCGTACACTATTTGCAACAGCTCTAAATCTTCAATCTTATCCATTAACTCCTCATATACGGCTGCGGGTACACAATAGAATGCAGGTTCATTTCTATTTAAAATTGCTACGGGCTCACCGTAAGCACTGCCGGCTACTTTCATAGGATTTGCTTTAAGCTCAGATATGCTAGCAGCAACATCGGCTAAAACTCTGACGGCCATATCGGTCTCCAATTAGGTCTTTAAAGTGGTCATTTTAGAGTTAAATTAACATGTTCACAAGAGTTATGTATAAGCTCATTCTTTCAAGAGTCTCTCTCATCTGTTTTTAATGAGTTGTTTTCGGGTTCGCGAGCATTTATTGTTTGGTTCACGCTGATTAACATCAGTTGTTGTTTGGGACTCAAACGAGTATATTTTTACTTAAATGGTTAACGCAGAGGGACATGGATTGTTGTATCAAAATCGTAATAAATTCGGGCTATCTAACAATCGCATCAGTTTACTCCCTTCGTTGGCTGGGACACTAGCGCCGCGCGCCTTCGGCATTGTCGCACGGCATTACCGGCCCTTAGCTCAAAGTTATGCTCTTTAAGGATGTTTATGATCAAAGAAATCTCAAAACTCGACTTTGAGTCTTTCTGGCCAACGTTTCTATATATAATTCAGGCTCAGGAAACCTATGCAATCGATCCTGATCTGAATTTAGAACAAGCCTTTTCACTTTGGTGCGAACTCCCCTTAAAATCTTACGTGTATGTTGAAAATGATACTGTCTTAGGAACTTATTATCTTAAGCAAAACGCTATGGGACCAAGCAGTCACATTTGTAATTGTGGCTATATGGTCTCAAATGAAGCCAGAGGTAAAGGTATTGCTCGCCAGCTTTGCGAACATTCTCAGAATATTGCACTAGACCTTGGGTTTGATGCTATGCAATTTAACAGTGTGGTTTCAACAAATAAAATAGCAATATCGCTTTGGGAAAAGCTAGGCTTTAGTATCGTAGGGACTGTGCCAAAGGCATATAAGCATGGTCAACTGGGGTTTGTGGATAGCTATGTTATGTACAAATGGCTACGAAAATAACAAGGCGCTTAACACGCTCCCTTTTTTCACTGGGACGCAAACGCAGCGGTGCTTCGCAATGTTACCACTGCATTTATACCTGTTTGCTTAGTGTTATGTCTGAATGCATGCAACCTGAAGCTCCAAGTGCTGAGTGAACGGAAGGAAGTCGCGATCTGTAAAAAGCAGTGGGATGTTTTTCTCAATGCAAAAAGTAGCGATAATTACATCTGCTGATTTTCGGATAGTAATGCCCTGCTTACGCAAAACTCGATAATTTTCAGCTGCTTTTATTGCAAGATCAGTAGTAAGCATATTGAATTGATAAAGAGCAGCGAGGCTTTGTTTTGCTATCTGGTAATCTTTATCGCTTTGGAATCCTTGGAGAATCTCAAGTAGTATCAAGTCACCGATAGCTACATCCTCATGACTTAACGCAAGATCCAAAAAGTTTGTTTCTTGAGTTTCAATACCTTTAAAATAGTCAATCCAGACGCTTGTGTCGACTAGAATCATTTAGATGTTCTCATCTCTTCAAGGTCCCCGTCCCACTGAAGTTTGCCTCGAAGGCTTTTAATATTTGTTTGCTTTTTTAACCTAATGAGAGCTTTTAATCCCTCTTCCACCGCTTCCCTTTTCGTCTGCAATCCAGAAGTTCTCAAAGCATCAGCCATAAGTTCATCATCAATAACTATATTTGTTCTCATACGCCACCTGTGTGTATATATTTTGAGTTTATACACATTAACATTTGCTTATATAAATACAATCATATTTTGCGTTATTTAAAGCTCTTTCTTTCAAGAGTCACTCTCATCTGTTTTTAACAAGTTATTTTCGGGTGCGCGCGCATTCGCTGTTTGGTCTTCGCCAGGATAATTCAGTTGTTGTTTCAGTCAAAGTTGGGTATTGTTTAAATTCAAACAACGTATCAAATAACAACATCAAAGGAGTGAAGTTTGTTAATTCAAGATTGCATTAATCCAACCAGTTATAACAAACACATCAGTTCACTCCCTTCGGTCGCAGGGGCAAGCTTACGGGCGCATGTCGCGTTGCTCAAGAGCTGCACCCATAAACTTGCCCTCTATGCGGGGTGTTATAACTACTTCACTAGGAGAGCAATATGGAAGCTATGGGAATTATAGGATTTATTTTTGGTTTAGCTGGTTTATCTTATGCTACGACAGCAAAAAACGATATCGCCAAATTGAAAATAGAGTTTGAAGATTTTAAGGCATCTTTAGAAGCTTCAGATAAATCGAATAAAAGTAGCTCATCGGAATAACTATCGGCTAAATGTAGTTATAACAAGGGTTTTCAAGTCGGACAAATTACAGTTGACTTTTTGTTCGTTCCTCACTTGTTTTAGCCAACTGCAATTTGCCGCTTAAAACGGCGTTAAGTTTTATTGTTAGCGAGATTTCTTTACATCGCGATAAAAGTTTTCATGAGAGTCTAAGGCTATAAGCTCTAATGTGACAGTACCATCTTCATAGCTATATCCAAGAAGAGTGAGTTGTTTGAGCATTTTGAATTTATAAACTCGTAAAAAAATCAGGTCGCCTTTTTTTTGTTCCCCTAGTAATGGGTTTTCTATTAGCTTTTTAACTGCGTTATCTAATTCCATTTTTTGGTTTTTATGCAGTTTTTTTACTGCTTTCTTAAAGCTGGGTGTTTGTAGGATAGTTGTTATCTTAGCCAAAATTATAAGGCTCCAACTTACCAGCTTCTTTTTCAGCTTTTGAAATTATAGCTTGCCTAACAAATTCGTAGGGAAGCTCAGGATTGTCTTCCATCATTTCTCCAATTTTAGCCCAGTGCTCAATTTGTTTGGGTGTTGTCCTGTTTAATGCTTTACCCATAATTGCTGCTTTTTCCACTAAATCTTCATCTAATCGCACACTTGCTGTAGCCATAACTCTTTCCTCTGAAAATGAGACTGCATTGTAGCGTACCGCATCAATTGGTGCAATGCGCTACAGTTCTTCATGAGTTATGCTATTGCTCTTTCTTTCAATAATCACCCTCATCTGATTTTAATTAGTTAATTTCGGGTTCGCGCGTATTGGCTGTTTGGTCCACGCTACTAACCTTCAGTTGCTCTATTAACTTCAAACGAGTATTGTTTTACTTAAATGGATAACGAAAGGAAACAAGGAATGCTTTATCAAAACCAAGTTAAATCAACCTGTCCTAACAATCGCATCAGTTCACTCCCTTCAGTCGCCGGGGCAACTTTACGGGCGCATTTCGCTTCGCTCAAAAGCTGCACCCATAAACTTGTCCTCTATGCGGGGTGTTATGTGAATCTTAACATTGTAGGAGTTATTGAAATATGAGAATGGTTTATACCAACGAAAATGCTGTACTTGTTAATCACGCTAAGAACATTCTAGAAAACGAAGGCATATCTACTTTTGTAAAAAATGAACAGGCTGCTACAGGCGGTCACGTTAATTTTGCATTAATGGAGTTATGGATAACCATCGATGAAGACCTGCAACAAGCAAATGACTTATTAGCATCATTAACAAGTGCGCCAGCGGGTCAAGAATGGCAGTGCTCCAATTGCGAAGAAAAAAACGACGTTTCATTCGATATTTGTTGGAAATGCAGTAATGAGGCTCCTGAGTGACCTCAGATTCACATAACAAAAACACCAACCAGAAAACTACTCGCTGGGCTGCGCCCAATCGCTTCGTATTTTCTAGTTATAATATTAGGCGTTAGGTCTACAATAAGGAAATTAAAATGAAATATTTTTATTTAGCATTAGTTGTTTTTCTATCGGGGTGTGCCAGCACGAATAATGAGTTGGTCAATACAGATGCAATGCGGCTAATCGAAAAGGCAGCAGACGTTGCGCCGAAATCAGTTAATGGAGAGTTTGTATTTAAAGTGCAGGCCGCGGGTAAGCAGCGTGATTATGTTTATCTAAATACGCAGCTAGACTATCGAGATGGTCGCAACATTACGATCGCGCTATCACCGCATGTTGCTGATTACCTAAAAACAGAATTTGGTTCAACACCTCAAGAATACTTAGTCAATAAACGAGTAATGGTTAGAGGTGAGGCAAAGCAAATAAAAGTTTGGTTCACTTCTAATGGCAGGCGAACGGATAAATACTATTTTCAAACCCATATCCGCGTCAGCTCGCCCGATCAAATTCAAGTTTTAGGGTAGTATGCCATACAAACGCATCAGTTCACTCCCTTCAGTCGCTGGGGCAACTTTACGGGCGGGTTTCGCTACGTTCAAAAACTGCACCCGTAACCTTGCCCTTTATGCGGGGTGTTATGTGGATAGGTTGGTATGGGATATAAAATAAATCACTATGCTAGACCTGTCGACTCAAAAGTTGCTTTCGGTTGGGAGTCAATTCTAAAAGACCTAACGCTTGGATTAGTATCTACAGCAATGTGTTACTTTGGCTTTGAAACTGGAGTAGCGCAATTAGCTTTTTCCATGGGACTAGTAGCATTTATGTTCTATATGTCGCTTTTAATTACGTTAATAGGAGAATTGAGGGATTATAGACACAAGGTCAAAAAGCTAGAATTAGAGGCCATAAAAAAGGAAGAAGATGCTTAAAGGTCTCTTCTCAAAGTTCTCTGCAGGCTCGCTCTCTCAAGACTCACTCCCATCTGTTTTAAAGAGTCTACTTTGGGTTTGCGAGCATTCGTTGTTTGGTCTTCGCTGGATAACATCGGTTGTTGTTTTAGCGCTAAACAAGTATTGTTTTACCTAAGTGATTAAACAAGGTGACCGAACGAATATCTGGTCAATATCCGTAATCGTAATTGGAGAGTAACATTCGAATTCAAGGGCGGTAATGCTTACATTCTAAATTATGAATTTTAACTTAGAAGTTTGAGGTAATTTTAATAGGAGCTAAAGATATGGAAAATTTAGGTTTTGTTTTTGGAATTATAGGTATGTCAATGGGTATAACCGGCCTTGCTTTTGGTGTTTTATCAATGTCCAAAATAGATAAACTTGAAACAAGACTCAAGGAGCTCAACGTTCTAAATCAGGATTTTAAGTCAAGTTAATGCTGATGGAAGCATCAGGATGAACTCACTCAACATAAAGCTACTTATCGGCATATTAATTTCCATTGCTTTAATTTCTACAGGTGTTGTTTATTGGAAGATTGCGCAAGATGAAATCTTCTATCTATGTGGTAATTTCTCGGCTGGTGTAAAGAAATCAAGTGTCGTTAGGCAACTGGAAACAGCTAACCTGTCAGACTATACAATAACTAATAGTGAAAATGGCTCAAATATTGTATTTAAAAGTAGGCTTTATTTTGTCACTAATCAATGTATTATCGAGATAGATAAAAGTGACAATGTTGTAGTTGCGGCATATCAGTAAACCTAAAAAGAGCATCAGTTCACTCCCATCAATCTCTGGGCAACTTAAGGCGTACTTCGCTATTCAAAGTTCCTCATAAACATACCCTTTCAGCGGGTTGTTTTAGATACTTACTAAGTTGTTTATCGCAGTTAGACAAAACCAGCTAAAAGTCTTAAGAACGTCAATTAAATCAAATTGACACTTAATCAATCACATTATGAGTGAAGTTAAATAATTGGTTGATTTCAAAATAAGGAATAATTTATGAAGTCTGTTAGCACTGCAATTATTTTACTGTTATTTGTTTTAGTGATGAGCAACATTAGTTACGGACAAGATGACGTTCCCATCCCAAGTGGCCCTTATCTAGGTCAAACGCCACCAGGCTCAACACCTGAGTTGTTTGCGCCCGGTATCGTTAATACGGAAGAATTGATTGAAATTGAGGGCATGTTCGGGGCGGATATGCATACTTTTTATTTCGTCAGGCGCGATGAAAAAGAAGTTTATTCCCTAAATGTCATTGAGTTTAAGAATAATCAATGGCAGAAGTCTATTGTCAAATCCAACGTTGGCGGCGCATACATCTCATCCGACGGTAAGATTATATATTTAAACAATAGTTATATTGAGCGCACTAACGACGGTTGGTCAGAGCTAAAACGACACGGCTCACCTTTCGAAGATATCGACATTATGCGGCTCTCAGCTGCTTCCAACGGCACTTATTATTTTGATACTTTTGCCCCACCAAAGTTTGATACTCCAATTCGCTATTCACGCTTGATTAACGGCAAATATGAACAGCCGAAGTCACTGGGCCCGCAGTTTGGTATTGGACGATACAATGCTCACCCCTTCATTGCACCGGATGAAAGTTACATTATCTTTGATAGCATTAGAGATGGTGGATATGGCAAATCAGACCTCTATATCAGCTTTCGAGGAGCTGATGGCTCGTGGGGTCCAGCCATTAACATGGGCGACAAGATTAATACCGCGGCGTCTGAAAAAAGCCCAAGTGTGTCACCCGATGGAAAGTTCCTCTTCTTTGATCTGCGGACAAAACGCGGAAACGAAGAGGTAAATATCTATTGGGTGGATGCTCAAATTATTGATACGCTGCGCCCCAAATAGCAACGCATAAAACAAGCAAGTCTAGCGTAGCATCATTCGCTATGCTTCTAGTGACGCCTATGTGGGACGGATCCCTTAAGTGGTACAGGTGTTTTATCACGTAAACTGGTTTATACTTTAAACCGAGAATGCTCTGAATCGGAAAGGCTAATGAAAATTGACTCGCTTACTACAAACGAAAAAGTTGTTTTGGCTCAACAGCTTTGGGATTCAGTTGTGGCTAATGAAGACACTTTGGAAGTTTCAGCGAGCCAGAAAGCTGAGTTAGATAGAAGAGTCTTAGAATTTGAAACAGATGGTAATGCTGGCAATCCATGGCACTCTGTTAAATCGAGGATTCTAAATAAATAATGTTTGAAAACGTAAGGATACGACCAGAAGCAGAATTGGACTTGCAGGATGCATATGATTATTTTGAACAATGCAGGGCAGGTTTAGGCGCTGAATTTATGGAATGCGTCCAAAGTTCATTAGCAAAAATTTCTTCAAATTATAAGTATTATCCCATTGTTTATGGCTCTATTAGGCGCATATTAGTTAGTCGCTTTCCTTTCGCTGTATTTTTTAAAGTTGTTAACCATATCATTGTCGTGTTTGCTGTTCTGCATTGTGCTAGAGAGCCTAAAATTTGGCGTGCACGCACATAACAACACCAATAAAATCCCGCTCTTGACGTGGCGATAGAATAAAAAAGGAAGATGAATATGAACAAATGGATGTTGCTATTGATTTTTACGCTTGTAGGGTGTGGAAATCAACCACTAGTAGTCGCAAATAACAATAACCGATGTAAAGATTTTGTTCGTGAAGAGTCAACGGAAGCATCATTTGTGACTGCTGCTAAAGTTCTAAAAAGAGTGCCGCCTGAGTATCCGAGAAAAGCAGCAATTAAAGATATGGATGGTTATGTAGTGATGGTTTTTGATATTACAGAGGGTGGTAAGCCTCACAATATCGATGTAATAGAGTCATACCCCGCAAAAGAGTTTGACGCAAATGCAAAACGTGCATTGTCTGAATGGGTTTATGAGCCAGCGAAAAAGGACAATGGTCCGGTATCGAGTATTTGTCATAAGCTAACGCTCGAGTTTAAGCTTCGCTAGCTCATTGTTACAAATGTATCGGCCTTGCTCACAAGTAACGATTAAACACGCAAGTTGTTCGCAAAACGGTAAGAAATAAGGGATCAGGTTTGAATAAAGTCGTCATTTTCGGAAATTCGGGTTCAGGTAAATCTACGTTGGCAAAAGAGCTAACACTAAAGAACCAGCTAGCACATTTGGACTTAGATACGATTGCTTGGAAAGCCAGTACACCGCCTGAAAGGCAATCAATTTCAGAATCTAAAAAGTTAATAGAAGGTTTTTTAACAGCTCATGACAACTGGGTAATTGAAGGTTGTTACTCTGACTTGCTCGAGTTAGTTACGCCTAAAGCAGATGAAGTTATTTTCCTCAACTTGCCAATTTCTGCTTGTGTTGAAAACGCTAGAAAGCGTCCTTGGGAACCTCACAAATACGAAAGTAAAGAGGCTCAGGACGCGAATTTGGATATGCTAATTGATTGGATTTCACAATATTCCACTCGCAGCGATACGTTTTCAAAGCTAGCCCACGAAAAGTTATTCAACGAGCACCAAGGCAAAAAGATAATGTACGTTTCAAATGTGAATCGTAAATGATAGCTAAATTAATATTAGTTATTTTAAGAAATGACTTTTAAAGTAAAACCTAGAATTCACCTTCTGACTTTTTATAGTCTGACACCCAATGTCGCTACTGCGATCGCATTGGCAATTCTTAGTCATTTTGGATTGTCTGATAGCTTTAAGTACGGCGTCTTTTTTGTGATTGCATTAACGTCATTTGTTCTGGCGATTACCACATTGATTAAAGGCTTAACGTCAGAGTTGGAGTTCAAAGACGGGCATCTAATATTTGTTACTGAACTGGGAGGATTGGCGGATGTTGATTTGCAATCTCTCATTGAAGACAAAACCATGATCACTAGAGACTATCTAATCTTGGTTGACGAAAATGGCAATAAGGCACATATAAATCTTAAACTATATTCAGACAGTGATACCGAACAAATTTTGGAACACTTATTTAATTGTGAGCCCGTTTAAAATGAATAAACTTGAGTTTGCACAATCTCGCTACCAAAGAATATTCTCTCGATTCTATGAAATGATCTCGGGTATTCTTTGGTACATTGTTGGTATATGGAGAAAAGTATGAGTAAAACTTACATTGATGCGTTCGTAGCAGCAGTTCCTAGCGCAAATAAAGATAAATATCTCGAACACGCCAAACTGACTTCGGTGGTTCTAAAGGATCACGGCGCGCTAAAGATTATTGAAGCGTGGGGTGATGAAATCCCAGAAGGTGAAGTTACTTCTTTTCCTATGGCTGTGAAATGCGAAGAAAATGAGACCGTCGTTTTTTCGACTGTAGTATGGCCCTCTAAAAAAGTGAGAGAAGCAGGTTGGGAAGCTATGCAAGCCGACCCAAGAATGAAACCAGATAATAATCCAATGCCTTTTGATGGTAAGCGTTTAATTTATGGTGGTTTTGAAATGCTTCTAGAAGAGTAAATTGGACAGTCGTTTTTTCCAAACTTAAAAAGCCTTCAGCGGACTTAACGTACAAGTTTAAGCAAAGCACATATCAACTAAGGAGGGAAATGGAATGATTGAATATCTAGCTGTTTTTATAACCTTTTTCGCGGTTATAGACCCTATAGGGACAATTCCAGTATTTATTGCTGTAACAGCCCAATACGACCAGAAAACGAAGCGCAGAATCGCTTTATTAGCAACGATAGTAGCCGCATTTGTTTTAATTTTTTTCGTCGTCGTTGGTGAGATCTTACTAAAAGCCTTATCCATACCGCTTTCGGCATTTCAAATTTCGGGCGGGATAGTCTTGTTCTTGTTTGCATTGAACATGATTTTTGGCGACAGTAAGCCTGAGGAAGAGATAAAAAGCTTGAACGATAGTCATAGAGACACCGCTATCTTCCCTCTCGCAGTTCCTTCGATTGCTAGCCCAGGCGCCATATTGGCGGCGGTATTATTAACTGAAAATGCTATGTTTAGCATTGTCGAGCAATTACAAACGGCCTTAGTTATGCTGTCTGTATTGTTGGTAACATATATTCTAATGCTGATATCTGGCTTTATTACTAAATGCATAGGAATGAGCGGCGCAAGCGTGGTAAGCCGAGTGATGGGCTTAATTTTATCCGCCATTGCGACGACCAATATTTTGAACGGTTTTAGCGAGTATTATCAGCTTTTACCTTAGTAGAGAGTTAAAAATTGAATATGAATAAAAAAAAATCAACACTCATCATCAGACTGGCCTTGTTAATAGGGACGATTGTTTCATTAACTTACGTGCCATGGCTTCTCGTAAAAGCATGGATTTTACCCCTACCAAACACGGTCCAAGAGCAACTCGATGAAGGAATTGGTCACGGCTTAGATGGTATGTTGGTTTACGTAGATGAGGGCGGAAAAGCGCCTGTGTTATACGCTGCAGGTTGGCATGACCGAGAAAATAAAATCCCGGCAAATCCTAAAGCCTTATTCAAAATTGCGAGTATCAGTAAGTTGTACACAGCCGTTAGCGTCGCCAAATTGGTCAACAACAAGAGTTTGTCACTTGATAAATCTCTTGCAGACTATTTCCCTGAACTGGCGACTAGAATAGAGAATGCAGACAAGATTACACTCAGAATGATGGTGCAGCACCGTAGTGGTATTCCTAACTACACGAATACGCCAAACTTTTGGAGCAATCCAACTCAAAGCTATCAAGAAGCGCTAGATCTAATACTAGACCTGCCAGCAAACTTCGAACCCAATAGCGATTATGAATATTCAAATACTAATTACTTATTAATCTCCAAACTAATAGAGAAAACGACGGGCAAAGAGAAGTTTGAATACATCCAAGAGGCCATACTCAACCCTCTGAATCTGCAGAATACCTTTGGTTCCATTGATGATGTTGATATTGACAGGTTGATGGGGGCTTATCACCTTAACGTTGAAGAGAATATTAAAACAACGAACTATGGGTCTATGATTGCAACGACAGAAGATGTCGGCATATTCTTACGTGCATTAAATGATGGCTCCTTGTTCAAAGAAGGTGGGAAAGAAATTTACTCTTCAATTTATGAATATGAACACGGCGGGTGGATACCCGGTTACCAAAGCCATGCGAAGTACTATAAAGATATAGATACAGTCGTTGTTCAATTCAACAACACAACCGACTCTGAACTCTATTACTGGAATTTGACGGAAATTATATTCAGCCGAATTGCTAAAATAGTGGCGGAATCGAAATAATTACGACAATGGATATCAATTCCAGGCAAAGAATATGAGCCTCACATAATATGATAAAAAAACTAGATAATTCGCTCCCTGAAATCGCCAATCAAATTTATCGCGTTTTTCAAAACTCGTATAAAGTAGAGGCGAAGCTTATTGGCACAGATAACTTCCCGCCTCTCGCACGAACCGCGAAAGAAATAGAAAACGCGAGTACTTCATTTTTTGGCTACTATGAGGAAGATTTACTGGCTGCAGTTGTCGAAATTGCCTGCGACGCCAAGCATTTAGAAATTCACAGTCTAACGGTTGATCCAGCATTCTTTAGAAAAGGGATCGCAGATAAACTGATGGACTATACTTTAAAGAGTTTTGATTTTTCTGAAGCAATTGTCGAAACAGCGCTTGTGAATATTCCAGCAATCAGATTATATAAGAAACATGGATTCGTTGTGTTTAAACAATGGACGCCGTCTCATGGAATAGAAAAGGTGGCGCTCTTATTTGAAAGCACGGACTAAACAAAATTACTAGAGGACAAAGCGATGATTACCCTTTCAGAATTAACCGAGCTTTTAGGTTGGGCATCGGTCATTAATATCGCTTATTTGCTGTTTGTTACAATTATGCTCGTAATTATGGGTGGAACAATCACTTCTATTCACAGTAAGATATTCAAAATTGATGAAAAGAAACTGAAAGTTAAGTACTTTGATTTTCTGAGTAATTACAAAGTAATGTCGATTATTTTTACTTTAGTACCCTATCTATCTCTAAAAATTATGGGCTTTTAGTTACCTACAGCGACATTCTAAAATAAGGACGTTTTATGACTTTTACCGAAGCTCAAAGAGATATGGATTATGCCTATTTTGGAGGAGCAACAGGCGTACTTGTTTCCGGATTGGTTTGGTGTGCGGCTGGATTTATTGGTTTATTGCATTCAACTCAAGCTAGCATGTATGCCCTGTTTATAGGTGGTATGTTCATATTTCCTTTGGGTATGTTGATGTCAAAAGCATGCAAGCGCCCTGGCAAGCACAAGCCTGAAAACCCCTTAAACAAGCTTGCATTAGAAAGCACTATCATTATTTTCGTTGGTTTGTTTCTGGCGTTTTCAGTTTCTAATCTGCAATTAACGTGGTTTTATCCCATTATGTTGTTAGCCATTGGTGTCCGTTATTTAGTTTTCAATTCACTTTATGGCAATAGAACATATTGGATTCTAGGCGCAGTAATGATGCTTGGAGGCGTGTATTGTATGTTATTCAACGCTCACTTTATTGTTGGTGCTTTTGTTGGCGGTGTAAGCGAGGTATTGTTCTCCTTAGTCATTTTTAATCAGTCAAAAAGCGTGCTTCAATCACAAGGAAATTGAGGGAATAATGAGTCTATTTGCGTCACTCAAAAGAAAATTAACTGAGTTCAAATATCAATACTATGGGCTCAATATTATTCAAGAAGTCCCTAGTGAACGATTTCACTTAATCATAGCCTTATATGTAGAAAGAGGCTGGGAAATGAGTGGTGATTACCGAGAGGCTGGTATTAAGTCCAGCGATTGGATCTGCAAGCTAAGAAAAGGCACTAGCACTTTGCTTTGCGAATGGGATACGAGAAATCACGGCACTTTTATTGGTCCAGAAAGAATTGTTTATGGTTTAGGCAAAGAGTTTGGTTTTACCGCTAACACCGCACCACAATAACACTGAGAATAGCCTCATGAATTTGAACCAAGTCACCTTGCCAGTAAAAAACATGGACGAAGCCGTGCACTTTTACCTACTTCTTGGTTTTACACAAATTGTAAATACGCCGCACTATGCGCGTTTTCGCTGCCCTGAAGGTGATGCAACATTTTCATTGTCGCTGCAAGATACTGATTTTCAAAATGGAGCTATCATTTACTTCGAACACGAGCGCTTAGATGAATGGTGTGCAGACATTGAAGAGAAAGGTATTAAACTAGAGCAAGCGCCAACTGAACAAGCTTACCTT
This sequence comes from Glaciecola sp. MF2-115, assembly GCF_047250385.1. Classification (NCBI taxonomy): domain Bacteria; kingdom Pseudomonadati; phylum Pseudomonadota; class Gammaproteobacteria; order Alteromonadales; family Alteromonadaceae; genus Glaciecola; species Glaciecola sp. MF2-115. The sequence goes on along the minus strand of NZ_JBLBVM010000027.1, from coordinate 16,068 downwards.
TGGGAAGAGGCAATTGTTCTTGACCCATCAGGTAATAAAATTAAACTCTATTGGGCGGGTGAAAATAGATTAGCCCCACCTTGGAAAATTGAGAAAACCTTAGATTCGTAATCTTTGCTTCATTATTGGTAGTGCAAAAAATAAGGAAATAGAATGCATATTATTTTAGGAATACTCGGCACTGCTGTCACAATACTTATCTTAATAAGCCGCTTGAAAGAGGGTGGTATTGATATTAGTTGGCTCAACCCATTTAGTTGGGCTAGGCGTCGCAGATTTCGTAAAGAATATTTAATGCATCCAGCCTACACGTTAGAATCTCCAATGGATGTTGCAGCGCTGTTTATGGTGGCAGTTGCGAAAAGTGATGGTGATATAACGAAAGGTCAAAAGGAGAAGATACTTTCTTTGTTTGCTTCTGAATTCAAACTCAACGACGCTCAAGCAAGCGAGTTATTTGGCGCTAGCGTTCATATTTTTGGTCGTGGCGATGATGTACTCGATAATCCAAGTCGCGTATTGTCGCGCACGATGGATAGCTTTAGTGCACAGCAAGTAAGCTCGGTATTGTCTATGCTTGAAGAAGTTGCAAACGCAGAAGGGGACCCAAGTGAGTCTCAGAAAAGACTGATTAATAAAATTAATCTAGCCATGCCCACAGTACAGGTTTAGCAAATGTTTGCTACGATTTTCAAAATCCTCGTTTTGATAACAATAATCAATGCACTTAACTTACACCTCAGGATTTTGTAAGAATGAAAATTCTTAAATCTAAAGTGCTCCTTACTTTAATAGCGATTTTCATTCTTGGGTTTCTTATACCAGAATCGAGAACTATCCCAGTAGAAGAAGCGACATCAAAGGATTGGAATGCGAGCACGTTTTGGTACGAACCTTGGGGTAGCTCAGGTGTGCATAAAGGCATTGATATATTCTCCGAGAAAGACAAAGCGGTTGTTGCTTCCACTCATCAGCTGGTTTTGTTTAGAGGCACTTTATCGAAAGGTGGCAAGGTTATCCTTGCTTTAGGTGCAAATTGGCAGTTACATTATTATGCTCATTTATCTGAGATAAATGGGGATGCTGGTATTTTCGTTAGTGCTGGCTCAAAGCTAGGAATGGTTGGTGATACTGGCAATGCAGCGGGTAAAGCACCTCATCTTCATTATAGTATATTAAGTCTAGCACCTAAGCCTTGGTTAATTGATGGTAGTTCTCAAGGCTATAAAAAAGCCATATACATGAACCCCATTGAATATTTTAAAGACATAAATTGAGTTTGAGCTGCAGGCCAAAAGCTGCATGCTTCGAATTAAAACAAGGGAAATACTTTGCAAATAACACAAAAAGGTAAGCTTTCATTACCTGTTAGAATCATTATTGGTGTACTGGCACTTCCATCTCTTTTTCTGGCATTTATGCTCGTTTCAGAAGCCCTCAATTCGCGTTTCGATGGCATTGGTGCGTTTGAGATTGTGTATTCTTTGGTTGGTGTTTTTGCTGTTTACATTGCGCTTACCGGTAAGAAATTTTTCTAGAAACCGATCATATGATTTTCAATCGTAATTTCTAATATAAGGCGGGACTTAGATATGTTTGCACAAAAAATGTTGGCAAGCTCTTGGCTCCTTAAAAGTGGCTGGATATTCGCTGTACTAGCATTCTCCGCGCCACTAAAGGCCGAGTGGTACTCTGACAGCGCCGGCATTATGGGCACTAATATATATGTTGAAGTGTGGGCTGAAACACCGGTTCAGGGGCAGCTTGCGCTTCGCACAGTAATGGCAGAAATGGAGCGTATAAACCAGCTCATGAGCCCTTATATAGAAACCAGTGAGCTTAGCATGATTAACGCAAATGCAGGCACAAAGCCGGTGGCCATCAGCGATGAAATGTTTGAGTTGCTCGATAAGTCGGTGAAAATCTCAGAGCTTACCAAAGGCGCATTCGATATCACTTTCGCCAGCGTTGGTTACTTATACAATTACAAAGAAAGTGAACGTCCCGATGAGGCAACGATTGCTTCACTGTTAGACGCAATTAACTATAAACATATTGTATTGAACAAAGAAAATAAGACCGTAAGCTTTTCAAACAGAAACGTTAAAATTGATTTAGGTGGTATAGCGAAGGGCCACGCCGTAGATAATTCAGTGTCCTTACTTCAAAGAATGGGCATTCTGCATGGCCTAGTCACTGCCGGTGGTGATACTCGTTTAATTGGTGATAGGCGCGGTAAGCCTTGGATTGTCGGCATTCGTGACCCAAGGAACAAAGAAAAGCAAGCCGTTGTTATGCCCTTACAGGATTCGGCAATGTCCACTTCGGGTGATTATGAACGTTACTTTGAAGAAGATGGACAGCGTTATCACCATATTTTATCCCCAAAAACCGGCAAGTCGACTTACGAAGTTCAGTCGGTATCGATTATAGGCCCAAGTAGTACATTCAATGACGCCCTTTCCACTGCGGTGTTCGTGATGGGCTTGCGCGAAGGCTTAGGCATGATTAATCGTATAGATGGTTACGATGCTGTGATAATGGATAACCAGCGCAAAATGCATTATTCGAATGGCTTGCAGCAGTAAGCTCAATGGCGATGTGTTAAAATAATAAATTATTGACTCATATGCATCGCTCATTAATTATGTTACTCATAAGTTGTACGAAGCGATAGCCATGGTAACTGCTGCAACAACATCGTAAAGATACGTAGCACTTCACTCAGTAGTGAACCAACAGACCAAATGCGTAAAAAGGAAACACTTCATTCATGTATCAAACACTGATTAAATATATAGATCTGGTGCAAGAGCAACTCTGGCAAACAGACCTAGGGACTTTTTCGCCGGTTAAGCGACGCTTTATTGAGTTTATTCGATTAGTGTATGTCGTAATACGAGAATTGAGTGTTGGCCAACTTACGCTACGCGCAATGAGTCTTGTATATACCACACTAATTTCCATGGTTCCTTTACTGGCGGTTAGTTTTTCAGTACTAAAAGCTTTCAAAGTACAAGACAAGGTGGAGCCATTTCTGCTCGAATTTCTAGCGCCTCTAGGCGCAAAGGGCGAGGAAATAGGTGCTAACATTATCGGCTTTATCGATAACATGAATGTTGGCGTGTTAGGTGCTGTGGGGCTAGGAGTACTTTTTTACACCGTTATTTCTCTTATACAAAAGATTGAACAGACCTTTAACTATATCTGGAATATTGGTGACGCTAGAAGCTTCTTGCGCCGTGCTGCAGATTACCTCAGCGTTGTCATGATTGGGCCGGTGCTGGTAGTCAGCGGGTTAGCGATCACAGCTTCTATGGCCAGTTCAACCTTTGTTCAATATATCATTGGTATCGACCCCTTTGGCGCGTTGTTTTATTACGCGGGCTTAACTATCCCTTACCTAATGATTATCGCTGCCTTCACATTTATGTATTTGTTCATTCCCAATACCAGCGTGAAACTTGGTCCTGCGCTGACTGGCGCGACTGTATCAGGCATACTTTGGAAAACCGCGGGCATGTTATTTGCGTCGTTTACGGCAGGCTCAACCCAATATGATGCAATTTACTCAAGTTTTGCAATCCTGATCATGTTCATGATTTGGTTATATTTAAGCTGGCTCATCTTTTTGTTAGGCGCCCAAATTGCCTTTTACCGCCAGCATCCTGAATACGTGCGCCGCTCTTCTGAGCAAATACAAATAAGCAGTCGCCAAAATGAAAAATTAACATTAACGGTCATGTATCTGATCAGCAAACACTATGTCTTGGCTAGCCATGCCTGGACATTGGGTGGATTAAGCTCAAAGTTAAGGGTTCCTTCTTATGTATTGAGTCAGATCCTCAATACATTAATTGAGAAGGGACTGATTGTTGAGACAACGTCTGTGCCCAGCACCTATTTACCTGCTAACGACCTCGATGCTATTCAACTCAAAGAGTTAATAGCAGTTACTCGAAACGCTGGGAGTGACGATATGGTTATAGGGGGAGGCACGCAGCCAGAAACCGATGTTGATGTTTTGCTGCAGCAGCTCGACCAAGCCTATGAGGATGCCCTAGGTAACAGTACAGTACGAGATTGGATTAAAAACGAGAAGAATTTTAGTTAGCTGTATGGCCATAGCGGCTCTACTATAAATAATGCCTCAATTTAGATGCGTTAAAGATATAAAGGATTAAATTTGAAAACTAAGTTTACATTAGCTCTAGTCGGAGTTATCGCATTTTATGCCAACCCAACGGAACTTCTGCAAGCATATCCTTCTTCTGGAGTAGAAATTCATGCTACCGACAATGTGCTAAAAGTTAACGTTGAAGGACCAAATATTAGGTTCTTGGTAAAAGATAAAGAAATGTTCGTAACCGCTTTTGTCTTTAAAGATACTCGAAATCCATACCCCTTACTTAATGATTTCGCTGAGCAATTTTTAAAAAGTACATATTCCAGCAACGACTACCAAGTATTTCTCAAAGAGAAGGTCGAAAGTGGTTTTGCGAACAAAAAAACAGATGGTATAAAGTATTTGGTCGATTTGAACGATGAAAATTGTGAATTGCATTTAGCAAATTCAGTCGGGAACCAGACGTATATTTTTGTCACTATATCAAATGAAGTCACTCGTGCTAAATGCGAGAGCCTTGGTGATAAGCTGAATTCAGCTGCAGCGCATATTACTGCGAGTATAACGATAAAAGATATTTAACAAACCCTCTCGCGGGACTCGCTGGGTAAATTCCCCTGCCTTATTTGGCGAATTAGCTAGGACTTGAGTGCGGCATTTGCTGCCGTTCGAGGCGTTGTTAATTATGACAAGTTTGTGCCACTTGCAGACGTTCACCAACATTCATCTGAACTGGAGCTTTGGGCAGAGAGCGGTCGTTAGTAATTAAGAGTTTCTCCGGCAGCCTAGTACGTATTGCGGACGTTGGCTGACCTAGTTTTGTCTTCGATAAAACTCACAAGCAGAAGCCACTACTAACATATTTGTCCAACGTTTACTCAACAATGCTATGTATGTAATATTTTGACTTAACACATAGCAACCGAAACCAAAGTCACTTAGCATGCCTCTGTGGGTATGCTGCATGCTGGTTCATGACTACGATTATATTATTACAAAGCACGGGTTTATCATCCTGAATTAGGTCGCTTTATGCAGACTGACCCCATTGGCTATGAGGATGGGATGAATTGGTATGCTTATGTGGGGAATGATCCGGTTAATGGAAAGGACCCGACAGGCATGAGTGGTAAATTTAAAAATGGAACTGGTATCAACTTTTCTAGTAACTATAGTCCTAGTGGAGCCCCCCCAAAACGAAATCCGATGCCGGAGCTACTAAATGACTTTATCAAAGGTAATGTAGAGTTTCCTCAGGGAATCGACAATGATATTGCTCGTGAAACGATAGCTCAAATTCAAGGGGAGGCGAGGGCTTACTTTGGGTTAGGAGAGCTAATGTGTACATGCAATGGCAGTGCTAGAATTCTAGCTGGAAATGCCAATCATATTGGCAAAAGCGGTGGTTTTGGCCCTAATCATGTGATAAGTGCGAATTCCGCCGCAATAATTACCAGTCAATTTGGTGGAAAGGGAAATGTTAGGCCCTATATTGGTCAAGTATCAGGAGAGGTCGATGGGGTTGAAATCTTTAGCAATATTGCAGATGTTGTTGGGGGAGAAATACCAAAAGGATATGAACATCTTGGTAACGTTAGAAGAGCATTACAAGCGATATTTCCAGGGAAGTTGGTTATTGAATTACCCGGAGGGAAGGATATGGGTATTACAGATGTTATGATAAAACAACCTTGCGCACTGATATGCCCTGCAGGTACACAATAATTATGATAAAAGTATTTATAGTTCTAGCATTATCGTCTCAATCTTTGATGGCTCATGAGTGGCCAAGCATTATCGATGCATCTGAAACAGTGAGAATTGACGATAAAAAAACTGAGTATTCAGTAAAGATATTTGGAACCAATGGGGAGGCGTTATATTCTCTCGATTGTCATGATTTTAATTACGAAAATGATGACTATAATTACTCTGGTGATTTCGAGTGTCGTCTTTCAAGTAAATATAATCAAGGTGTTTACAGTAACCTGCTTGTATACGGGGAGAGCCAGACAGCTGACTGGGAAAATAGAGGAGTTTTTTATGCGGCTCATTTTGTGACAAAGTGCGCTGAGGATAAAAACTGGGGGCGTAATCGACGTTTTAAACTTAGAGGTATGACCCTTTCGATTTCAGTCAGTAATGAAAATATTAAAAATGAAAATGGAATAGTTGAATTCAATGCTTTTACATTTTCTTTTTCAGTAAAAAACTCACCGATGGTTACGGATTTTATTTCGGTAAGGGATGATCCTCCAGAATGGTTTCATAAACCTAATATGTGCACCAATAGCAACTCTTAATAATGAGGTATGGGTATAGTCACTGATTGCTCGATACAAATATTTACCTTGATATTGATCTCGAAAAATAAGAGGTGCTGATGAATATTTGCGAAGCAAATATGCCTACGAGGCAATCAACCTCAATAGTACAGATTATCTATTGTGGACAAAGCGAAGCTTAAACACTGCACCACAGTCAATAAGTCTAGGGTATAATATGTACTTTGGTTATGACGCTAACAATCGAGAAATAGATTTTTACCTTTTTCAACCTCCAAACGGATTTAACCCAGATTTTGTAGCCTCTTTCAAAGAAGCGCATTCTAATGGCCAGTGCGTATTTAAAACAGAAGTATTCGAAAATAATACTTACGCAATTTTGACTGTTTTATCAAACGATAGCTTTTCAATTGAATGGTATGAGAAAATAGATGAAAAAAAGCCTACAAATTTATCAAAACTCTTATTTTCAAAGCATTAGCTTAGCGCATCCGTAATTTTTGACCCTAATCTCGGAAATTACGGATAACCATATTAGTAATATTAAAAACTTAGAAGATTACAGGTTAGAGCGGTTATCTAAGGCTCCAGCAGGAGTTTTAGTAACCAACGCTACTTACTCGCTGGTGAGCTCTCGTCACTGCGCTACTGCCTTGGTATTTAACCAGTGGGTCATCTTCACTGATACCGAGCACGTATCGGTTAAGCATAGTGCCTGCGCTAGCCTTATCGTATTCAGCGATCAACTCATCACCGTCGTACAATCGACCAGATAGTCTAGGTTATCTTTGTATGCCAAGGACGATGCCTACCAATACCTCCAGGATCTTTTCGATGATAGTGACGTAAATTCTTACTTCTATCCCATTTGGGTGTTTGCGCAGCATGGCGACCAGTGGCAAAGATTGTGTCATAATCAATACGAGTATTCCCTCGACCAAGTGTAATAGAAAACCCACCTGTTTTACTATGTGGCTCCAAATTACACTTCTTCATCCAGTCCAAATAAAGACTCTACAAACCATTTCAAGCTGGCTAAAACTATACAGCTTATGAATATAATAAAACTCCAGAAATAAAATGGAGAACTATCTTTAGAAATAACTGAACCTTTCAAAAGGATGTCACCGTCTAGTACGGAGAACACCACGGTATATAGGCCTCCAACAAAAACAAACAAATATATGAACGTTTTTGAATTGAACTTTAAATTTGACTGTTTCGGCTTCATAATTTTCCCATAACTTTTTCTTCAGCAGGTTTGATAAATTCAGTTACTGCATCCATCAGGGTCAGCGACATTAACCGGATCATTCCCCACATAAGCATACCAATTCATCCCATCCTCATAGCCAATGGGGTCGGTTTGCATGAAGCGCCCTAATTCAGGATGATAAACCCGTGCTTTGTAATATTAGAATCGAAATCGTGGGAACCTGTATCTCAATATATTTATAAATTATTACAGTGAGTTATAAGCATATCAGAATGTGCTGAAAGCTAATAAAGCAAAGCCCCACACTATCGAGGCTTTTAGTTGAAATTTAAAAACTATCTTCCTGTTTAGAGCAACTCCCTCGATATTCATGTACTCCATTAACAGGCATGGGTGTCAGCCGACTCTCATCATTATAGAAGTTAAAATATAAATCTATATTGACAATCTGCTTTTCAAAGCGGACTGTTCCTGAATATATTTTGGGCGTGGAGACCATGCCATCGGAACTAATTTTATAATCAATATTTCTGGCCGGAATTTCAGTCAGTTTAGTTGGAAATCGTAACTCAACGTTAAAATAATTAGACTGCCGTAGAAAAAGTAACCAGCCAGGACCATCAAAATGAGCCATTTCACTAAATTTTATTTTTAGTAAGCAGCCATTTTTTTCACTGGAGAGTTGTACTGTATTGGTATTAATATCATTATTTCCTGCACATCCAAGCAGGCTAAGAGATAATAACCAGCTAAGAATTAAGCTTTTAACTTTACAAAATTGTTTCACCTAGCATTTCCTTATTTAACAACTACTTCTTCTTATTCTACTACCCATACAATTCTGTTTTTCAATTTGATCCATCGCTTTATTTAGCTGTGCAGATATTTTGTCAAGTATTTCAGGGGTTAAGTCTTTTACACCTTCAATACCTTGTCCCTCGAAAGCTGTATGTTTACTTTTATTTTCCCCTTCATAGATTAAAAGATTGCCATCAGGGTCAACATGCGCAGGACTGAAGCTATCGGCAATTGCGTGAAACGCCTTAGTCATAGCCTGTCCCCTGCTTCTGACACTACGCTTAGGATTCCCTGCTATTGAAATTTGTTCACCAACAAATTTATCTCTCGCTTCCTTAGCTTCGACAGGTGTTAAAACTTTGCTCCCCATGCTATGCATGTATTGCTGTGACGCAGATTGGGTTGATATATCGTGCATTAAGCTAGATATCTTTAATACTCTCAAGTCAGTTATACTTAGCCGACCACCAAAAGCATAATCCAATATTTTATTATGAGCTTTCATACTCCACATCCCAGAAGGATCTTTATGATTAATCGGATCATTCCCCACATGCGCATACCAATTCATCCCATCTTCATAACCAATGGGGTCGGTCTGCATGAAGCGACCTAATTCAGGATGATAGACGCGTGCTTTGTAATAGTAAAGTTGTGTGCCCGGAATTAGAATTTGGCCGGTGTATCTAACTAATTAGTGCAAGGGCTGAGCGCTCACTACTTTTTAGATAGCGTCATTAACTATGCTCCAGCCATTATAACGAAGCTCGAATTCAATTGATTCTCTCGTTGGGTTGTCACCTTCATTAAACACAAAAAATTCCAGAGTCTTTGCTTTGTTGTATTGATCATGATTTGGGCAATAAGCTGATGGATCCCACTGGTATGAAAGCACTTTTACTTTTCCATCGATTGAACGAAAGAGCCTATTTACGTCATAGAAGCCACCGCATTCTCCGTGAGCGCCTCTTTTTACAAATAGTTCCTTTCCTGACTTTTTCGAAACCGCACTTATGAAAATAGTAGGCTGCCGCCTAGTCAAGTCGATATTAAAATAAACCTTATATAAGCCCTGGTCTAATTCATATATTGTAGGCATTAATTTGAGGTTTTCTAAACCGGGCACTTGAGAATGTCCCTCACGAAGAACGTTAATCGAAGGACTTTTTGGAGCAATCGAATAATACTTAGAAATCATAGGCATGCAACCGCTGAACAGAAAAACAAACAAGACCAAAAGGAAAGTTTTTATTTTCATTGTTTAGTCCTTAAAAGTTCTGAGAGGGTAGTGGCTTTTCACCCCCGACATAATTATTGTAATCTATAGTTACAGCGCCGCCTGTTGCTTGTATTAATCCGATAATAAAACTGTTTGAATTATAGCTGTCGGCAAAAGCGGGAAACAAATCATAATCGATGTTATTGTTATAGTTATCAATTGCTCCTTCCAACTCGTCAAAATATTGTTCCGTAGATAGTCCTTCTGGTGGAGTAACTATCCCGACGGTAATATTTTTTTCCGGTTTATCTGAAGGTCTGTTGATTTCTTTTGTCAACTTACCATTGAGTGGACCTGCACTGAGTGTTATTGGTCTAGCTGATTCATCGCCATGGAACTCGATCGCAGTGTGATATGGGCCAAGTCCAAAGACCCTATGTGCAGTAATATATATAATGCCCGGCTTCCTGTATTTGTGTGAGTTTTTGGGGTCCTTGTATTGTGGTCTACCCTTATATGTTGCGTCACCAACAAAGGAATACCCTCCACGTCCTTTACTTGCGTCCTTCCATTTACCGCACAAGCCTGTCGGGTCCTTTCCATTAACCGGATCATTCCCCACATAAGCATACCAATTCATCCCATCCTCATAGCCAATGGGGTCAGTCTGCATAAAGCGACCTAATTCAGGATGATAGACGCGTGCTTTGTAATAGTAAAGTTGTGTGCCCGGAATTAGGATTTGGCCGGTATACCTAAAGCGTGATGCACTGATGTTTATCATCTCGCCGAAAGGCCCATATTGATGAGTTTCAACCGTGCTGCCTGCGCTGTTGGTTTCAGCGATGATTGAACCGCGCTCATCGGCCAGTAGGTAGCGCTGAGCGCTAGTAGAGGTGCTACTGCCTTGGTATTTCACCAACGGGTCATCTTCACTGATACCATGCACGTATCGGTTAAGCATAGTGCCGGCGCTATTATATTCTGCTATAAGCTCGTCACCGTCATACAAAAAGTAGGTGTGAACATTGTTAACTGTGCTGCGATATAAACGCCCTGTGGCATCGTACATCAGACTGACACTTTGGCCTGACTTATTGGCTGTGGTCATGCGGTTGTGGGCGTTGTAATTATAGCTCCAGCCATCAAAGCCAGTGAGGTTACCGTTGTTATCGTAACTCACACTTTGACTGGCAACATTGGTATATTGGTTTAAGTTATTCACCGCATAGGCTTGTGTGCCAATGGTGGGCACCTTGATTTGAAAGGCTGAATTACTCACCGCTCGGTTCACAATCAGACTGGATGGATTGTAATCAAAGCTGGCACTGTTAACCCCTAAGTGGTCGAAGTTTTTAAGTCGCCCAGGTGCGTCGTAATCCAGCGTTGAGTGGCGGCCATTGCCACGATTTATGCTCGATAAACGCCCGTAATGGTTATACCCATAAGTCACCAAGGTGCGATTAGCATTGTCTTTGATGGTGCGAAGGTTACCCGCATTATCAAAGCTGTAGTTAATATTAAAGTTATCAGGGTGGGTTAAGCGGCTGCGCTGACCGTTCGCATGATATTGATAATGAATTGTACGAGATCCAGTTTTCGTTGTTTTTAACTCACCTAAATCAGTGTAGGTGTAACTCACGCTAGCATGACCTGAGCGGGTGATGCTGGTTTGTCGACCTAGGCCGTCAAAATTGTAATGTAAAGTTGGCTCACCCACGATGGTGGTGCTGGTTTTGGCATTAATCGCATCAAAGTGATGGGTCATAATACCGCCATCGCGTTTTCGAAGGGTTTTTAGGTTATTATTTGCATCAAAGGTTTGCTGCTCATATGTACCATCAGGAAACGTGGTGCGATAAATTCGGTCATAGCCATCAAAGGTATAATTGGTTTGATTGCCATTGCCGTCTTTGCGCCAAGCCACTAGGCCGTTATCGGTGTAGCCCATTTCAATATCAATACCTTGGGCATCAGTGCCAACACCGGATTCTGTTTTCACGACGCGGCCCAGTGAGTCATAGGTGGTTTGCGTGATACGGTCAGCACCAAATGTGCCTTCATCACCTAACGCGCACGCAGAAGATGGCAATGCACCATACTTCAGCGGGTTCATGCGTTTCGCGACGCATTGTTGTCGATTAGATGTGTCATAGCTAGTTTGGCTTAAAGCGTATATTTTGTTGGTGTTGTCAAAAAGCTGTGTTTTTACTGGCAGATGACGCGTACTGTAATCCACTTTACTGGTGGTTAGCGGCGTAAAGGTCGTCGCATTGATTGAGGTAACGGTGCCTGAATAAGTATTAATAACCTGACTATCTTGGGTACGATGGGTATAGCGTTTCGCTGTGCGATGGCCATTGTGCATTTTAGGCCCGATGTCCCACGTTTTTCTGCCCACGGCATCATAGCGCATGTAGCTTGCATCATCCTTACCGGTTAATGGTCCATCAACTTCAATAGCGTAACCACGATTGTCATAATCATACGACACTACGCGCGATTGCGTTTGGGTGCCATTGGTGGTGGTAATGCTTGCTGCCAGTGGTGTGCCCGGCTTATAACTGTATTTGCTTACCTGCTCATCTTTGCTATTACACGTCAGTGTGCTGCACGCGGACTGTTGGGTTAATCTGGTAACGCCTCCTAACTCGGTATACTCGTATTTACTGATGCGCCTTTCACCACTATCAGCAAGTGGCTCAGTTTTCGTTAATAGCTGCCCATGACTTGCATCAAACACGAGGTCGGTGCGATTACCATTGCCATCCTCTACCCATTCTGGGCGGTAACACAAGATACCTTCACATGTGGATTCTGAGGGATAATGAGCACGTTGCACAATGTCGGGTAAATATGAGCCGGGTTTGTCGATGTTACGCTGCTGAGTAATATTGCCCATGCCATCATAGGTGAAAACCACCTTATTGCCTTCAGGGTACGTGACCGACTCAATGCGGTCCTGAATACCATACTCATAGCGTATAGTATTTTGTAAGCTATCAGTATCACTATTGACCAGCATGCGGCGATTTTTTCGTTGACTGAAGACATCATATTCCAGCGTGCGGCGATAGCCGTTTGGACCGGTAATGACTAATTTACTAAATTGCTGACGCGAAACGCTGCCATTTAATGGAACTGGCGTGTAAGTATACTGATAAGCAACGCCGTTACTGACCACTGTGTTAACGTAACCATTTTGCCCTGAGCCATTATTGTTTATGGTACCGAAAGTCACCACTTGACTATTGTGACTGTCTCCTGGCAACCTTGTTGTGGCGGTGCTTGACCCGTTGAGACTTCTTGTGAACACCCACTGACGGCTCATCATATCCGTCACCGTTGTTGTTGAGCTACTATAGGTATAGGTGTGGCTCGCGAGTGCAACAGATGGCGCATCGGCTTGAATAATTTTTGCCGTTGCGACTTGATACCACCCCATATTACCTAAGGTATTCGATTTATAGGTCAACTTTAGGGCATAGCCTGTGCTACTGGTGGCTGTGTGTGGGCGATATACGGTATTGTTACCATTGTTTGCGGTGGTGTAATCAATGGTTACCGTCTCGCCGTCTGCGTAATTAATCTCACTGGCATACCATGTACCAGCCTTGCTGACCTGCGTGCCTTGACTGCCAGAATAATCAAAAAACGATGAGCGCTTTGAATAAATGATGGTGTGCCCGGTTTTACCCTGGCGATAAACAATAAAATCATTGTGCGGGTTGGCAATCAGTAAGCGTGAGCCGGTATTGCTTTTTGTTGTGCACTCATAATCTTTGCATTCAAAAAATTCAGATGTATCGCCACCATAAGTCAGTGAAAACGTTTCAGAGCGTGATGCATTGGTGAACCCATCAAACCCAGGATAAAGCTGCCAAGTGACTTTTGAATCAAATCGTTCAAGACTTTCAAAGTTCAAACGTGGGGCTGCCGGGATGCCTAAACTCGGGTAGGTTTGGCGGTATTTACCCGATAACAAATCCACCCCATTGACATCAGGGGCAACGGAGAGCGGTTTTATCTTTTCATGCTCTGGCAATTCTTGTGCGTGGGCAGGGGTTGCAAGCATCAGGGTTGTGAAAGCAATAATAACGGTATATAAAAATGTAAGCTTCATGGCGCTTATCCTTAAGCTAAAATGTCATCAAAAAAAGTTTATTAGGCACTGTGTGCTGCGTTAGTTTCGATTGGACGGGCCACCCGGACCGCCACCGCCTGATGAAATGCGGATGATTTTACCCATCGCCGCAGACTTATTACCTTCAAAGCATTTTATCTGCACGCCTGTGTTTTCCGATAAATAAAAGGTCAAGCTACCCACAACAGGCAAGTTGCTGTAATTGGATGAATCACCAAATATCGCAAAGGTGCAATAACTGGTGTGTGATGAATTCCAACTGACCGTCACATTACCCGGTCCCGAAACAGTGCTAGGGGCAATAAAACTATTGATGACCGGGTCTGGCTCTGGCGCAGGCGGCGTATTTGAGACGCTGGTTCTATTACCTGCTGTATCCAACACGTAGTAAATCGTTTTATTGTTATCGCTCACTTCAACCAAGCGGCCGCGTGCGTCATAAGTGTATTGCGTGCCGGTAGAGGCATTGACTGAGGATGAGATACTCAACAAGCCCATTGCAAGTGCAATAGCGGGCATTAAGCGAGAGCCATCCGAAGAGGGTAATATCATTCTGTAAAATCCTTTTTGTGGGGTGTTGCTCCATCATTCGTCGAGCAGGCTAAGCTCTAGGGGGGGGAAGTCAAGGTTTTTAGAGCATGATTTTTAGCGGGGCATGGTTAAGTGAGGTTTATGCTACGTGATTTAATATCGCCATGAGTGTTGCGGTAACGTATTTTTAATTCAGTTGGAAATGACGTTTTTATGTTGAAAGCTAATGTCCGGTTTCAGTCAAACGGGGCGTAAAGCGCAATCTATCCTTATGACCGGTTTAGGCTGTGAGTTCAAACGGTCAATGCAGAATCTCATGAATTAATGCTTGAACGTCCGCTCCTTGTTGCGAGTTCAATCGATCGACGCAACATATTGGTTGAATCTCTCTGCTGGTGTCTCATAGTCTAACGTTTTTCTCGGTCTTTCGTTTAGTTGTCTAGCTACTTGACTCAATTTTTGTTGGGAATGTACACTTAAGTCTGTTCCTTTTGGGAAGTATTGGCGCAATAAGCGGTTAGTATTTTCATTTGAACCCCGTTGCCATGGCGACTTTGGATCGCAGAAGTACACTTGAATATCAGTCGCTAGCGTAAATGCCTTGTGGTTAGACATTTCGCAGCCTCTATCCCAAGTCAGTGTTTTGTATAGCTCTTCAGGGAGCTTTTTAGACTGTTTGATTAATGCGTCAATGACGGCTGCTGTCTTGTTGCTTCCCACTTTAACTAACATGACATAACGGGAGTGTCTTTCAACCAAGGTAGCGATATAGCTATTTCCTGAGCCTGCAATTAAGTCACCTTCCCAATGCCCAGGAACCGCTCTATCTTTTACTTCCGCTGGCCGTTCACTAATATGCACGGCATCAACTATTTTCCCTAAGCCTTTACCCTTGAGCGTTGCATGTTTTGAGCGCCTTAAGACACGTTGTGATCTCAAGCATTGTTGAAGTTCTTTTTTCAATGCCCCTCTCGTTTGGGCATAGAGCGTTTTATATATTGTTTCGTGAGACACGTGTAAGTCCTTATTTAAATAAGTACGCATCAACCAACCGGCAATTTGTTGCGGTGACCAGCTTCGATTTAACTTCATCGCGACCAGTTTGGCTAATGCCTTGTTCAATAGGAGTTTACACAGCTTTGGTCTTTTTGCGCGTTCCCACGCCGCGGCATCAGCTTTGTTTGCTCTGTAGAGTTTTCGTCCTCCATTGCGATTAACCTCTCTGGAAACGGTTGAGGGAGAGCGGTTTAATTGTTTTGCTATTTGACGAATTGATAATTGTGATGACAAACCACGAGAGATTTCTTCTCTTTCTTGGGGTGTTAAACACAAAGCAGACCGCGTTTTCTCTTGAGGTCTGATGCCACCCGTTTTGGCGATTATTCCTTGTATGCTGGAATGAAACCTATCAAAGAACCTTGCAATATCATGTAAAGAGTCACCTTGCTGATATCGTTCCCAAATTATCGCTCGTTGTTGTGCATTGTAATAAATTCTTTTTCTTCGTTTCATGGTAACGCCTCCGCTTTACTTTAGTATAGCGTTGCATTGACCGATTGAACTCACAGTCTAAAGCGGAATATTTTGGCCGAATTAGCCAAGGTCCGCTTTAGGCTCAGGCTGTGTAAAAACTCATAAATTGCCGTAAGTTCGAGTGCTATGTTCACTCTTTCGTGATGGTAAACGACTCTTATGGTTAGTTTGGTATGTTTCTGATTTTCTATATTATGATAATTGGTAACAGGCTGT
>NZ_JBLBVM010000026.1:0-17963 GCF_047250385.1 Glaciecola sp. MF2-115 | reverse complement strand
TATATTTATGGCTATTTGAATCGTATTCAGTCATCTCGCCGATTAGAAAAAGAAACCCATCGCAATGTAGAGCTAATGTGGTTACTTGAGCGTTTACAACCTGACTTCAAAACCATCGCAGACTTTAGAAAAGACAACGGTTTTGATTGTGCCATGGTTAATTTCCTCTTATTAAGTGAAGGTGAGCAAAATAAACAATTTTGCTCCTTAGGATGTTCACCTAAGCTAGTGCAATTCACATTCCACTTAATAAAAGGTTATTTATCAATACAATTCAATAACTTACACTACCAACAAAAAGCACAATGGCGGTTTTTTGAAAAATTAACAAATTAAGTATGAAATGTTTTCATGGCAAGAGATCTGCCTTAAGGCTAATTTACCATTGCATCGGCAATTTTTTCGGCAATAGCCATTGTTGGCGCATTCGTATTACCACTAATAAGTGTTGGCATAATTGAGGCATCAACGACTCGCAACGAGTCAATCCCGTGTACCTTTAACTCTTTATCAACCACCGCAAGGTCATCTTGACCCATTTTACATGTGCCAACTGGGTGATATACCAAACCTAATCTTTCTTTCGCTTTTGCAAAAATGCTTTCATCAGATTCATTTTCAATGCTTGGATGCATTTCGCTCAAACGGTGTTCGTCAAATGAAGGTGCGGCCATAATTTTTCTTAACTGACGAATACCATCTACAATGACTCTCCTATCTTTGCCTTGCTCATCTGAAAAAAAGTTAAAATCGATAATAGGTTCATCTTTATAGCTTTTTGATTTTAGTTTTATGCTTCCACGACTTTCTGGACGTAACACACACACATGACAAGAATAACCATGTTCATTCATTAGTTTTAAGTCTCTACCGTTATCGTCGTATAGCAAGGGCACCATATGTAATTGAATATCAGGCCTATCAATTTCGTTTGAAGATTTTAAAAACCCACCAGCCTCAAGCATACTGTTTGCAAGCTTTCCTTCTTTTTTAAATGCGTACTTTATAAGATGTGGGAACATACTCACAAGACCAGACAAAGATGCGGTAAAACCATCTCGTTTCTTACTACGCACCAAAACACAGGCATCAACATGATCTTGTAAATTTTTACCAACGCCAGGTAAGTGCTTAGCAACGGGAATATTGTGTGCTTGAAGCTCTTCCCTGTCGCCAATTCCAGAAAGCATAAGGATTTGCGGTGACTGAATGGCACCGGCACTTAAAATTACCTCTTTGTTTGCCATAATTGTGTGAGTTTGCTTATTCATTTCAAACTCAACACCCACTGCTTTGTTATTTTCAATCAGTATACGTTTTACTATAGCACCCGTTTTAACCTGCAAATTCGGTCTATCCATCACAGGAAATAAATATGCTTTTGCTGCGCTGCAACGTTTACCATCTTTTATTGTGCACTGATAGTAGCCTACACCTTCCTGATCATAACCATTAAAATCTTCATTATACTTAAAACCAGCTTCCCTACTCGCCTCAATAAAACGCTTACTAATTTCATAATAAATAGGACGCGTTGACACGTTGAGTGGTCCACCTTGACCGTGCAAGTCATTTGAGAAGTCTTCGTTATTCTCAGATTTTTTAAAATACGGTAGAATATCTTTAAAAGCCCAGCCCTCATTACCAAGCGATGCCCAGTGATCATAGTCTTGTGCCTGACCTCGGATATATAACATGGCATTTGTTGCCGAACTACCACCTAGTCCCTTGCCACGCGGAACGAACATTTCATCACCTTTGCGAATATCGGGCTTTGAGGTTGAATTAAAGCTCCAATTATATTTTTTCAAAAACATAAAGGCAGCAAATGCGCCAGGGGTGTTTACTAACAGGCTTTTGTTATCACTACCGGCTTCTAATACGCAAACACTGTGTTGAGAATTTGCAGATAGCCTGTTAGCCATAACGCAACCAGCTGAGCCCGCACCAATTATTACATAATCAAAATTCATAAAGATTCCTTACACTGACATACACCAACAAAACTAAGCATAATGTGTGGCGTCATTTACGTAATTCACGACGCAATATCTTACCAACTGTTGATTTTGGCAATTCTTCCAAAATAACGACTTTTTTAGGCACTTTATAGCCCGTCAAATACTCTCTACAATAACTAATCAATTCTTGTTCACTAACAGGCTTAGATACCGTTATATATGCACATACTTTTTCTCCAGAGTGCTCACATGGCTCACCAATAACGGCTGCTTCGAGTACATTTGGGTGTTGAGTAATTATTTGTTCTACTTCATTTGGGTAAACATTAAAGCCTGACACCACCACCATATCTTTTAAACGGTCGACAATTTTTATGTGGCCCGATTCTAGCTCTAAACCTATATCACCGGTTTTGAAAAAACCGTCAGATGTCATTGCTTTCTTTGTTTCATCTTCTCGTTTCCAATACCCCAACATCACCTGAGGACCACTGGCAATTAGTTCGCCTTCTTCGCCTTTTTTGACCTCATTTCCCTGAGAGTCAACAAATTTTATAATCGTGTCGGGAAGTGGTTTCCCAACCGTACCCAAAACCTCTTTCCCAGGCTCATTTATACTTAAAACAGGTGATGTTTCAGACAAACCGTAGCCCTCAGAAATAGAACAACCCGTTACTTGTCTCCAAATATCGGCAGCCGACGAGGTGAGTGCTGTCCCACCTGATATCGTCATTTTCAATTGAGAAAAATCAAGGGCTTTAAAATCAGGGTGACTACACAGGCCTATAAATAGAGTATTCAAACCCGCAAAGCCAGTGAATTGGAATGGCTTAATGGCCTGTATAAATCCTTCAATATCCCTCGGGTTAGGAATTAATATGTTCATATTGCCATTGCAAGCAAACATAACCATATTCACTGTAAATGCGTAAATATGATAAAGCGGTAATGGACAGACAAAAATCTCACCACCTACTTTCGGGTCAAGCTTCAATCGAGAAAATGTTTGTCGCGCATTACTTATAATATTCCCGTTTGACAACATCGCTCCTTTTGAAACACCTGTTGTTCCGCCGGTATATTGCAACGCACATACGTCATTTAGAGACTGATTTTGTCGTGCTTCTAATGTTCCTGTCGAGTCATCACTCATAATATCAATCAATCGAAGCGCACCTTTTGGCGCTTCTGATGATTTTTCGGGAGCAATGAGATCTGTTGCATGTGTCACAATCACCTGCTCAATATCGGTTTGCGACAGAATTGCTTCTAATTTTGGATATAAGTCAGCCAAAATGATTATTGCTTTAGCTCCAGAATCAGAAAACTGATGCTGCATTTCGCGGGTGGTATAGAGTGGGTTGGTATTTACCAAAACAAGGCCTGCGCGTAAGGCGCCATATGCTGCAATTGGGTATTGGATTATATTTGGTAATTGTATCGCAATTCTATCACCAGCATTTAAACCAGATTGTTGCTGTAACCAAACCGCTAAAGCTTGTGATTTTTGGTCTATTTGCGCGAAAGTAAGGGTTTGCCCTAAGCAATGAAAGGCAGGTTTGTTAGCATGTGTTATAAGCCCTTCTTCAATTAAATCCGCTAAGCTATTTATTGTTGTCATTTTTAGCACCTCGTCGTTTATCTGATAAATAATTTATATACAAGTTTGTGTACTGCTTTTCCATAGGGAGGAAAAAGCAGGTGAGCGAAGGATAATTTTCCGCGTTTTAAGATTGATTTGGCATGCGAAAAACGAACAAAGCCTTCTTCTCCATGATAGTTCCCCATACCTGAAGCACCAACACCACCAAAAGGTAGATCTTCATTCGCTACATGAAAAGCTGCGTCATTAATGCATACTCCACCGGCGATAGTTTCTTTTAATATACGTGTTTGAAGGTCTTTATCGAAACTATAAATATACAACGAGAGTGGACGCGGATTAGCGCTAACATAAGCAATGACCTCACTCATGTCTTTATATTCTTTAATCGGTAACAAGGGACCAAATATCTCTTCTTGCATGATTTTCATATTGTCGTTTACGTTGGTAACAACCGTTAACGGAATTTTTCGCTTGCTTGTTTCAATATTTTCTTGCACTAAGGGAATAATGTTTGCCCCCTTTTCCTTTGCGTCTTCTAATAAACCTTGAATTCTCTCGTATTGGCGCTGATTAACAATATTGGTGTAGTCGTCATTGGTTTGTACTGTTGGAAACATTGTATTGAAGCGCAATCGTATTTCATCGATTAATGCTTGTTGCTTCCCTTCAGGGCAAAAGAGATAATCGGGGGCCACACAGGTTTGCCCACAATTTAAGGTTTTCCCAAAGATAAAACGCTCAACGGCGGTTTTGATGGGCACGTCGTCAGCGATAATAGCTGGTGATTTTCCTCCCAACTCTAGGGTAACGGGAACGAGATTTTTAGCAGCGGCTTGCATTACTAATTTGCCAACTTGTGTCGATCCCGTAAAAAACAAATGATCAAAGCTTAACGATGAAAACGCTGCGGCCATATCGGCTTCGCCACCAATAACCGCAACTTCATCTAAGGGAAATTCTTGCGCAATGAGTTTGGCTAACAATTCGTTGGTATTGGGCGTAAATTCTGACATTTTAAGCATGGCCCGATTACCAGCCGCCAGCGCAGTGGTTAAGGGTCCCAAAGACAAAAAGAGTGGGTAATTCCAAGGTACGATAATGCCAATAATTCCAAGAGGCTGATGCATTACATGGCCACTAGCAGGCTGAAATAAAATACCTATATGCTTACGCTTAGGTTTCATCCATTTTTTTAAACGATCTATGCTGTAGTTAATACCCGAAACAGAAGTAAGTATGTCGCCTATAAGAGAATCGTCATTACTTCGGTGACCAAAATCTTGGCATAAGCTTTGTACTAAAGCACCCTGATTTTGTAAAACCAAATTTTTCAAACGCTTTAGCTTGTCAATTCTATCTTTGTAATCAGGATAAGGTTGAGCGGAAAAGGCCGCACGCTGCTGTTCTAAAATTGATGCAAGTGTAGATATTTCGGTAATTAAATTAGACATGGCTGGCCTCTTTTGCTGGTTTTTTTTGTTTATCATTACTCGCTCCAATTCTTAAAAGCCAAGCAATAGCCGGAATTAAGGTAAGCGCCCCCACCATGTTCAATAGAAACATAAAGGTTAATAACAAGCCCATATCTGCTTGAAACTTAATTGGAGAAAATACCCATGTTGCTACGCCTATTGCTAGTGTTATCCCAGTAAACGCGACTGCTTTACCAGTTTGTTTGAGTGCGTATAAATAACTTTCATACAATGATTTTTGAAGCGCTAATGCTTCACGCGTTTTACTGAAAATATAAATACCATAATCAACACCTATGCCAACACCCAACGCTATCACCGGAAGCGTGGCGACTTTTACGCCAATTCCTAGATAGGCCATTAATGCTTGACTTAGCAACGAGGTGAGCATTAACGGGATGATAATTGCAATGACTATTCGTACTGACCTAAAGGTTATTAAACATAAGGCAATAACCACAGAGTAAACCCACACTAACATCTCAATTTGAGCGTCTTCAATTACTATGTTAGTTACTGCCTCAACTCCTGCATTACCAGCAGCAAGTAAAAATTCAACGTCACCCGAATCATTGTCAGCTTTGAACTGTTCTACTGTTGCTACCACTTTATTGAGTGTGTCGGCTTTATGGTCGTCTAAAAATACGAGAATAGGGGCCATAGAACAATCTTGGTTAATTAGGCCTGGGGGTGTTTTTGCAACAGAGGCGTTAATCATAAATTGATTTCGATTGAGTCCAAACCACTTTAATGAACCTTCGTTCATACCAAACATACCAAACTTCGAGACATTAACCACTGATTTGACATCCTGTACGCCATGAATATTTTTTAATTCCCACTGCAACTTATCAACCCAAATTAGGTTGTTATAGCTTATGCAGGTGTCGGGAGTTGTTTTTGCCATAACAACAAATACATCGGTACTGGTGCTGTAATTGGCAACTACATAGGCGTTATCAAGGTTGTAGCGTGAATCTGGACGCAATTCAGGTGCACCAGCATCTAAATCACCAATTTTTAAAAATTGAGAATAATAAAGACCTAAGACACAAAGCAGAAGCGCTACAACTAAGGCCGTTTTTGCCATCGCTGGGCGCGCAAAACGAGCGATTATCGTAAACATTTTGTTAGATTCGGATGTTGCCGTTTGATTTCTTTCGTTTTTCTTTGCTGACACACCAATAAAACTAATTACGATTGGTATTGCAACTAAGTTGGTAATTATAATAACCGCTACCCCAATACTTGCAGCAATAGCCAATTCTCTTATTACACCTATGTCGATTACCATGAGTGTAGTGAAACCGATCGCATCGCTTGCCAAGGCCGTGATACCAGCCAAATATAAAGATCGAAACGCAAGTTTGGATGCCGTAAGCTTGTCTTCTCCAGCGCCAACCTGTTGAATAATGGCAGTAATAATTTGCACACCATGGCTAACACCAATGGCAAATACCAAAAATGGTACAAGCATACTATATGGATTTACGCCGTATCCAAGAAGGTTTAATATTCCTAATTGACTAATAACCGCAAGTATCGAAAACACCAAAACAATCAGGGTGCTGCGGATACATCTGGAATACAAATACAGCAGTAAAAAGGTTATTAACACAGCCAACGCAAAGAAAATAACAACTTCGACCGCACCTTCAATCAAATCACCAACCACTTTCGCAAAGCCCACGATACGAATATTGATTGTATCACTATCATATTTGTTGCGAATATCGCGTTCCAATGTTTCTGATAAAGCTCTGTAGTCCAATGGAAGCCCTGTTTCAGGATTTTTATCTTGTAAAGGAGCCAAAACAATTGCTGATTTAAAGTCATTGCCAACCAATACGCCTACTTGACCAGATTTAAAAACATTGGTTTTTAGTTGGTCAAGCATTGCCGACGAACCATCGTAACCATCAGGCACAACAGCGCCACCAACAAAACCTTCCTCAGTAACTTCTTGCCAGCGTACACTTGGCGTCCAAAGGCTTTTTAAACTATTGCGGTTTACACCTGGAATGAAAAATACATCATCGGTCACCTGTTTAAGAATTTCTTGAAACTCTTGAGTAAAAATATCATCCTCTTCGGTTTCTACAACAACACGAATAACATTACCTAAATCAGCTAATTCACTCTGGTAAGCTTTATAGTTATTAATAAATTCATGATTGCCAGGCACCATTTTGCTGAAACTTGCTTCGGGTTTAACCTGCATTGCTTCGGTCGCTAGAAATGCGAATATGATTGCCAATAAAGCTAATATGGGCACTCGAAAGGAGAAAATAAATTTTTCAAAAAACCGTTCTGTTAAAAATTGCGTGTTAGACATATTGATTCCTTATTTCCCTAAGTTCCATCTAGTAATACCCTGTTGTCCAACCAACACTAGCTGTTTATTGCCTTCGAGCGTGACTGCAGAAAAAGTAGCACCCGATGGATGCTTATATATTGTTTGCTGGTTTGGCTTATCAAGGGGAAAACTAAGCACAAGGCCACCGTGCCCAACTAAGTAGGCTATGCCTTTGTCGCTAACGGTACCGCCTAAGAATGAGCTTGAAAGCTTCTTTTCTATCAAGCGCCAGTTGAGCCCACTATCGTTTGAAACGGCAAAGTGTCCTTGCAATCCGAAAGCAATTAAGTGTTTAGAGTTTTGTGACGCTATAACACCAAAGAAACTTCCATGGTAAGGCAGTTCCATGCTTTCCCAAGTGTTTCCATTATCGCTTGAACGAGCTGCTACCGCATTTTCACCAACAATGTACAAGGCACCATCTACATCTTTGACTATCGAATTTAGATGAAATTTATCAATATTGTCTATTTTATTGCTTACTAAATCCCACGTTAGTCCCTCATCTTTACTGCGTAGCAAAACACCGTACGCGCCGGTCACAAATACATCCCCGTTGTCAGCCGTTATTACTGACAATAGTGGTTTATTTGGTCCTGTATCTAATTCGGTTTGAGCGTCTTTGTGTGCATATTCTAAATCTTCTAAACGATATTCTTCTTCATATCGATCAGCATCTTCGGGTAGGTCTTGCAAACGAGCTTCTTGTGCTAGTATTTGTTTAGCTAACGAACTAATCACTAGCTTTGTCAAATCGTAACCATCGAACACTTTAGTCCATTTTTTTGTATTTTGATTAAACAGTAAGATCGCTGCATCGTGGCCAACTGCCACAAAGTTACCATTTTTTAGCTGGGTAACATCGGTAATGGTCACACTCACTGGGACAGAGAATTGGGACCACTTATTAGGGTTTTCCCACTCGATAATATGCCCACGCTCCCCAACTGCAATCAAACTTTCATTATGTTGCATAATATT
Source organism: Glaciecola sp. MF2-115 (assembly GCF_047250385.1). Classification (NCBI taxonomy): domain Bacteria; kingdom Pseudomonadati; phylum Pseudomonadota; class Gammaproteobacteria; order Alteromonadales; family Alteromonadaceae; genus Glaciecola; species Glaciecola sp. MF2-115. The sequence continues at coordinate 9,587 of NZ_JBLBVM010000026.1, read as the reverse complement.
GAGCAAAATGCTTTCACTAGCTAGCTGACTTTTTATCGCATGCTCGTTTAATAGTTCTAGTTTATCTGCGGCTAAACAAACTGTGCCATATGTGAGTGCAGCACACGCAAGTAGTATTTTTTTCAAAGGATAATCCAACTACACTAAAGTTTAAGTAACACAAATTTAACAAATAAATAGATTATGTCTTGTTTTTACATGCCAAATGCTTATCTTAACGAGCACATTTGTGTAGAACCGCTGTGTAAAGGAAGGGAGTAATTGAATACCTAAGGTGTGAGAAATTATCTTAAGGCAACTAAAATTAGTGTTCACCACCGTCTAGGTTTCGGTATTCGCTGGGGGTTTTGTTTGTCCAACGTTTAAAGGCTCGGTTGAAATTACTGACACTCGAAAAGCCAACTAAGTATCCTATTTCGCTAAACGCAATATGTTGCTGACGAATATAGTCCAAAGCCAATTTTTTTCTAGTGTTATCTAATAGTTCTTTGTAATTTGTGTTTTTGCCAGCTAGCTTGCGCTGCAAGCTTCGTAAGCTCATGCCTAAATGTTTGGCAATGTCATTTTGAGACGGTGCACCCATGGGCAAATCTTCATAGATTTTGCTTTTTATCAAATAAATTAAATCCCCCTTATCTATTCTATTTAATAATTCATCTAGCACTTTTTCATGCATTTGAGAGATTAACGCATTTCCTACCATTAACTTTGTGTCTGCCACTTCGCGGCTAAAAGTAAGCGAATTACTTTTACATTCGTACTCAACGTTGCAACAAAAAAACGATGATAAATAATCCTCTTGTCCAGGCGGAGGGTTTTTAGCCGTTAATTTTACTAAAATGGGCGATATTCGACTGCCAACAAGTTCTCTTGAGAAAGTGACAATAGTGGCTAAAAATGTTTCAACCAAACAGGCCTCAAGAACAGGTCTATTTGAATCAGGGTAGTTGGCAATCTGCATTTCAAATAATAAAGATTGACTACTTTCACTGACGTTTATTGTGCAGGTATTTGATACAACGCGTTTATATCTTGCAAGGCGCTCCAAAGCATCGTGCAAAGAAAATGAAGACATCATTGCATACCCTAAAGCATGAAACATTGATGGGTGAAAGTTTTTTGCAATCTCTATTGAAAAATCATGACGTCCCAATTTTTGATTACAATAATGCACCAAACGAGCTAATTCATCGGCTGCGAGTCGAGATTCTAAATTATTAAGTTCAATTAACGAAATTCCACAGTTTTTACATTCACTTTCAAAGTCTAAGTTATTACTTTGCATTGCCCTAGAAAATGGGATCAAAAAACCGCTAAGTGCTGAGTAATAATTGGGCAAACTGGAAGCCTATATAAATTGACGATTTAAATTATTATATGCTTTTTGCATGAAATGACAATTAATTGGCACAAATTGCTTATCACTTTCCTTTATTTAAATATACGTTGTAGTTGTAAACAAACTGTAAAATCAGTATTGAGGAAGCCCTGTGAATATAAAATTAAAGAAAACCCTACTCGCGTCGCTGATATGCAGCACGTTTTTAACTGGCAATGCATACAGCTCAGATTTCTATTTTGGAGAAAACCAAGACTATCATCTGCAAATTACCTCACAACTAACAATAGGTGCTAGTTGGCGTTTGAAAGATCCCAACGAACGTTTTGTTGGTGCATTAAACGGTGGAATAGGCGCAACGACAACCACCGATGACGGCAACCTAAATTTCAAAAAAAATGAGACCTTCTCAAAAATCATCAAAGGTGTACATGATATTCAATTGTCAAAAGACAATTGGGGCTTATTTGCTCGCGTCAAATATTGGTACGATAAAGAATTGAAAGATGAATCACGAGCTCATGGGCATTCCCCAAATGATTATACACCAGGGGCGCCTTTAAACGATGACAACTTTGCTGATTTTGCGAAATTCTCTGGCATAGAGCTAATGGATGCGTACTTTTATACCAATTTTGATATTGGTGATGCTCCTGTCGAATTTAGATTGGGTAGACAAGTTATTAGCTGGGGCGAGAGCACTTTTATACAAGGCGGGTTAAACTCTACTAACCCATTTGACGTGAATGCATTGCGGCGCCCTGGCGCGGAACTGAAAGAAGGCCTCTTACCTGTTGGTATGGCCTACATTAATTCGGGCATAACAGAAAACTTAAACTTAGAGCTATTTTATCAGTATGAATGGGAAAAAACCCAAATTGATGGCTGTGGTACCTACTTTTCTGGTGCAGACTTTGCGGCTGATGGTTGTTTTGCGGTAACAATTGCCGTTCCCGATCAACAAGCTTTGCAAGGTGGTTTCTTCGCACAGCGTTATGCCGATGATGAAGCTGAGGACGGTAACCAATTTGGTTTGGCATTACGTTACTATGCCGCAGAGCTGAACGACACTGAGTTTGGTTTATACTATATGAATATTCATTCGCGTTTACCGCTAATTAATGCAATACGCACTAAAACACTTTCCGTTCCTGGCGTAACGAGTGTATTTGTGCCAGCAGCCTTAGATCCAACAGGCGGCGTGTTATCAGCACTCAACCCTCAATATAGAATTGTGTTCCCAGAAGATCTCAAATACTTTGGCGCTAGCTTTGCCACGAACCTTGGCGGAGTTGCCGTATCTGGAGAAGTATCTTACAAACCCGATACGCCTGTTCAAATTAGTGGTCCAGAATTACTCAATGGTGTGCTCTCAGAACAACCTTTCTTCCGCTATACTTCGCGAATAGCAGAAGTGGGTTATGGAGAGGAAGTTTTAGGTTATGACGAGCTCGATGTAACGCAGATTCAAGTTACAGCTTTGCAGTTCTTTGAGCGCGTTTTAGGTGCATCTAGACTTACCGTTATCGCTGAAGCTGGAATGATTTTAACCGATGGTGCTGAAGATTCAGACCAAAAATATGGTCGAAACTCTGTATTTGGTTTGGGTGACTTTGATGTTGGTAACGGTATTAATTGTACTAACCTTGTTGCAGCAGGTGCAATAGGCGGCGATTGTGCTCAAGATGGTTTTGTCACTGATACCGCTTGGGGTTATAGAATACGCGGCGTACTAGACTACCAGAACGTAATTGGTGGTATTAGTTTAAAACCAACTATCGATTGGCAACACGATGTAGACGGGTACTCGCCTGATCCTGGCCAACAATTCCACGAAGGGAAAAAGTCTTTCGGCGTATCGCTTGAGGCTCTTTACCAACAAAAATACAGCATGACCATTGGGTATCGAGCGTTTAGCGGCGGTAGTCATAACATATTAGAAGACAAAGACTTTATGTCTCTAAATTTCGGCATTTCATATTAATTAAGGAGTCATAACATGAAAAATAAATTACTTATTGTAGGTACATTATCTTTGTCATTTCTTTCAGCGTCGGTAATGGCAAAGGTGACTCCTGAAGAGGCAGCAAAACTGGGTACAACACTCACACCTTTAGGGGCAGAAATGCAAGGGAATGAAGCTGGTACAATTCCAGCTTGGACAGGGGGTTTGAATTCAAAAAGTGGACTAAAAAGCAAAGATCCAGGGCGTCCTGATAATCCATTTTCCGATGACAAGCCCAAATTCATCATCGACAGTAGTAATGTAGACGAGTACAAAGATAATTTGAGTGCTGGCCAAATTGCTATGTTTAAGAAATACCCTAGTTACAAAATGCCAGTTTATGAAACCCGTCGAACGGCTGCTTATCCAGATAAAATGTATGATCTTGTTGCAAAAAATGCGGTAACAGCAGAATTAGTTCAAGGTGGAAACGGCCTAAGTGGTTTTGACACAACCATTCCATTTCCTATTCCGTCAAATGCGCTAGAAATCATTTGGAATCATATTACGCGCTATCGTGGGGGCTCGGCTGAACGCATGTTTTCTGCTATACCGGTTCAAAGTGACGGTAGTTTTGTTGAAGTGAAACTCAATGACCAACTTGTTTGGCCTGAGTTTTTATCTTCTGGGCGAGAGGCAGAAGACGATAATGTGTTGTTCTACTACCTGCAAGTTATTACATCCCCAGCCCGATTAACCGGTACCGCTTTGCTTGTACACGACACCATAGACCAAGTTAAAGAGGCTCGCCGAGCATGGGTGTACAATGCAGGTCAGCGAAGAGTTCGTCGTGCTCCTAACGTAGCATACGATGGTCCAGCGGCTGGTACCGATGGTCTAAGAACCACCGACAACTATGACATGTATAACGGTGCACCAGATCGCTACACGTGGAAGCTATTAGGGAAAAAAGAAGTATACATGCCCTACAATTCTTATTCATTACTGGACACCAGCGCAAGCTACAAAGACATTGTTAAAGAGGGCCATTTAAACCCCGATTTTTTACGTTATGAATTACATAGAGCTTGGGTAGTTGAAGCAACAGTAAAAGATGACGCAAGACATATCTATGCAAAACGCGTCTTTTATATTGATGAAGACACGTGGGGTGCATCGATTATTGATCATTATGACGGGCGTGGCGATTTATGGCGCATCTCAGAAGCAAACAACATAATGTTTTATGATGTAGATACGCCGTGGATGGTTGCAGAAACACTTTATGACCTTAATTCAGGACGCTACTTGGTGACTGGTTTAGCGAATGAGGAACCACGCTTTATGACGTGGGGGAAAAAAGCCGACCGTCGAGATTTCTCTTCATCAGCACTTCGTCGTTTAGGCCGCTAAACGTCTAGTAAAACAATATTATATGGCTCCTATTTTGGAGCCATGCTACATTGAGGCAAACCAATGAAAATTCTTAAGCTAATAATTATTTTGACCGCCTGTCACAGTGTTCATGTAGGCGCAAACGAGCGTGACACTAAACCAGCTTCTCTTGCTACCTTAAAGCATCAACAAACAATAAAAGAAGCCCTGCCATTTTCAAATAAGAAAGATTTCGAGCTGGCCGAAAAAGGCCTAATTAAACGCCCTAAAAAAGTTGAAATTAAAGATAACTCAGGAAAAGTCGTTTGGGAACTTGGTAATTATGATTTTCTTTTTGCTGAAAATTATCACGATAGTATTAACCCTTCTTTAGAGCGCCAAGCTCGTTTAAATATGCAATACGGCTTATTTGAGGTGAGTGAACGCATCTATCAAGTTCGTGGCTACGATTTAGCTAACATGACCTTTATTAAAGGCAACACGGGTTGGATTGTATTCGATTCATTAGTTACCCCAGCCACTGCAAAGGCTGCTTTTGCTTTAGTTACACAAGAATTAGGTGAATTTCCAATAAAGGCGGTTGTTTATAGTCATGCGCATGCCGACCACTTTGGCGGCGTTACTGGTATTATTTCACAAGAGCAAGTTGAACGTGGTGAGGTGCAAGTACTCGCACCTCGCGACTTTATGGAACATGCCATAAAAGAAAACGTGCTAGCCGGTAACGCAATGACACGTAGAGCAAGCTATCAATATGGCAATGTGTTAGAAAAATCAGAATTTGGTTTAGTAGACGCAGCGATAGGAAAAGGCTTATCAAGCGGATTAATTGGCCTTGTTGCTCCTTCTCGTATTATTGAAGACGATGAGGAAACAGTGGTAATTGATGGTATTGAGATGGTGTTTCAAAACACACCTGACACAGAGTCTCCGTCAGAAATGAACACCTACTTTCCACAATTTAAAGCCTTATGGACCGCTGAGAATGTAATTGGTGCCATGCACAATATATATACTCTACGTGGCGCGGCAGTGAGAGACGCGCAAGGGTGGAGTAAGTACATCAATCAACTAATCCACAACTATGCAAAAAATGCTGAGGTAATGTTTGCTTCACACAGTTGGCCCCGATGGGGTAATGAGTACCTGTTACAGGTACTTGAAAAGCAACGTGATTTATATGGTTATTTACATGACAAAACACTCAACTTAGCTAACAAAGGTGTAACAATTAATGAAATACACAATGAGCTTGAAGTACCTGATGTGCTAGCTCATGAATGGTATAACAGAGGGTACCACGGCTCATATTCACACAATGTTCGAGGCGTATTAAATAGGTATCTAGGTTTCTTTGATATGAACCCAGCTAATCTTAACAAGCTCAGTCCTGCCGACTCTGCTCCTAAATATGTCGCCGCTATGGGTGGGCCTCAAAAAATTATCGATTTAGCGCAAAAAGCGCATGATGAGGGTGACTATCGCTGGGCTGCCGAATTGTTAGATAAGCTTATTTTCGCACAGCCTCAGCACGAGAAAGCTCGACTATTACAAGCCAATATTTTTGAACAAATGGGCTATCAGGCTGAAAGTGCGGGGTGGCGTAATACTTATTTAACGGGTGCATATGAGTTAAGACATGGTCTACCAGATAAAATTGATGCCACAAAAGTGGGGCCGGATATTATTGCAGCAATGAGCTCTGAATTAATATTTGATTATTTGGGTGTACGTTTAGATACAAAAAAAGCACTTGGAAAACATCTAAAGATAAATATTAGTTTCCCTGACAACCGTGAATCATTTTTTCTAGAATTAAAAAATGCACATCTCAATAATATTGAGGGGATTAAAGCAGAAAACGCGCATGTATCTGTTGTAATGAATAGGAGTGATCTAAATTTAATGTTAATTAAAGCAAAGTCGTTTCCAGAATTGGTGGAAAGTGGGGCGATCGCATTTGAGGGAGATATCAAAGCCTTTGCATCGATACTGCAAATGCTAGAAGACTTTCCATTTTGGTTTAATATTTCTACCCCCTAGTAAAACGTATAGTCGAACAAAACCTAGGGCATAGTTGACTTTGCCCTAGATTCGCTACTTAAACATAAAAGCCGACACCTGATTGGTATATATTTGTTCAGAATACACTTTACGACCCCGCTCTTTACGTGCCGTCCCAGCTACAACCATTAAAGGAATGAGGTGCTCTTCGCTGCCTAATGGGTGGCTGTCAAGGGCGCTTGGGGCTTCATACCATAATGCCAGTTCAGCTTTCATCTTGGGAATAGACGCTTCTACTGTCGTCGTTAGCCAAGTATCAAATTCTTTCGAGGCTGCACTATATTTAGAATTACCATAAGCGGCCATGTTATGAAAACTCATTCCGCTACCCACTATTAGTATTCCCTCCTCCCTCAAATGAGCTAGCGCTTGGCCAGCCTTAATGTGAGCTTGAGGATTGAGATCATTTCGCAAAGAAAGTTGTACGACGGGAATATCGGCCTTAGGAAACATCAACATTAATGGAATAAACATACCGTGGTCAAAGCCTCTGATGGCGTCTTCTTGACTACTTAAGCCCGCAGTTCTGAGTAACGAAACAATACGTTTGGCCAATGCCGGTGCGCCCTTAGCGGGATATTTCAATTTATAAGTGTGCTCTGGAAAACCATAGTAGTCATAAATTAAAGCAGGTTCAGGGTTTGTGGTAACACTAAAATTTGCTTCTTGCCAATGTGCACTAATTAGCAAAATGGCTTTTGGGTGCTCTGGTAAACGTGTATCAATGCTTTTTAAAAAAGCCTCCATTCCGTTCCAAAGATTGCTTGGTTCCCAATCCATGAAGAAACACGGGCCACCACCATGAGGGATATAAAACGCGGGTTGGGAGCTTGGCTTGTCAAAATTTGTATTTATTGAAGATGTTGTTTCGTTCATTGGCTATTATTTCCAGGAGTATAAGGCGGATTAAAGCTATTTGCTACCCCCTGTGACAGCTGTCTTTATGACTAGATTGGTTTGTTGAAATATCGAATTGTGGGAGTGTTTTATGGCGTGTTAGTTTAGCATTTCATGCGTAGACAGGCCTTTGGTAAAGGACATGAGGAATTGAAGCGCGAATAGCCCCACCATTTACTAGTGTTTTTCTTTACTCTTGCAACAGTAAATGGAGCCTACGCCCCAAAATTGAAGTCACGTTGAATAGTGAAATCGTTTCCGTATTGTTCATCAGGTGGCGCACGCAAATGTGGCAACAGTTTTGTTTGTTTAGAAGTTGGGTACTTTTTATCTAAATGCTTCAGTATTTTTTGAATAATGTGGATATCTATTATGCAAGCGATGATGCTTACATTGTGTTTTTCACATTTTTCGCATTCAGTGATGTCAATATTGAATACTCGCCTTAAGCGCTGGGCCCACGTCATAGCTCGCGCATGGTAAGGTTTATCCGAATGTCCGTCCTCTATATTGACGAGTCTAGGGCTGTTCTTACCGCGTTGTGATGCAGTGACTTGTGCACGAAGATTGCTGTTAGGGGCGAATACGCCGAAAAATCGGGTGAGGTTAAGTCTTGGCGGCGGAATGAGAGCGGCTAGTATGCCAATAAAGTCGATAGGGTCAAAGAACACGTGTGTAGTACCATCTCTATAAGGCGTCTTCAATTCATAGCGCACCTTTCCATGGTCAGTCATACTTAAACGTTGCTCACTAATAGCTGGGCGACTGATGTAGCGGCATAACCTTTCTAACTTATCTGGCTCATCGGCATTAGCGAAGACCCCTGCATGTAAGGAAAAGCCGGAGGTGTTAGCCAACTGACCATATTCACCGTCACTGCTTGCAGGGAGTGTATGTAGTGTAAACACCTTTTGCCCTTGTTGAGGACCCATCGCTATGCGATAGCTGACGGAAGCACCTTGCAAATGGAGGAGGCTATCTTCATCATCAACAGGCAAGTTGAGAAAACTGTTTTCCATATCACGCTCAACCAAACCTACTTTCTCAAGATATAGAGCGATGCGATGACTGATGGTGTGAACTAGTTCGACCATGTCGCTATGAGAAGGTGCTTTAATGCGGGTAAATGTCGTGCCACCCCATGGATTTTCGCTAATCACGCCTTCTAAGAACAACATGTGGAAATGGATATTTAGATTAAGGGCGCTACCAAATCGCTGAATCAGGGTAACTGCCCCAGTTTTCGCTTGTCTGTTGGTAAAGCCTGCTTTGTTCACAATGTGCGTGGAAATGGCGCGGTGAATGATTTGCATCACTTTGCTCAGTTCACTTGGGTACCTTGCTAGAAGCAATCGAAGCGGAATGGGTAAACTCAATACCCACTGGCGAATTGGATAACCAAGTAATACATCATCTACAAGAAGCGCTGCACTTTCTGCCATTCTTCTGGCTCCGCAGCTAGGACAGAAACCTCTGCGTTTACAGCTAAAAGCGACTAACTTCTCATGCTTGCAGTCGCCACATACCACGCGTAAAAAGCCGTGCTCTAGTCGACCACAACGCAAGAACTCATCAAACTCACGCTCAACATATTTGGGTAAATACTTACCTTGGTCAGCTAAATTGGCGTTAAACTCTGGGTAGTAACGTTCAACCAATTGATAGAGTAACGTTGTTTCTGGTCGATGGCGTTTATATATTTCACTTTGTTGTGTTGCCAGCACATTCGTTCATCCCTAAATGGTGTACTGACAAGTGTGGCAAAAACACGCTCAATTTACGACTGGCTGAACGTCCGGTTCACGCCCAGCCTGTGTGAAAACTCCGTTTTGATCACCTTTTGAACTAAGTAGGCTGTTCTTATGATCAAACAGTCTTAGCAGCCGATCCAAGTTCACCATGGTATTTAGTATAATAAAGCGGTAAGCCAAAGCAGGAGATTACCGC
>NZ_JBLBVM010000025.1:0-8772 GCF_047250385.1 Glaciecola sp. MF2-115 | reverse complement strand
GCGCTCTTCTGGAGCGTTGTCGATTTGATCAAATGCTTGAGCGGAACCGCCGTAAGTCTTTGCTAGTACCGACGTGATTGCCGCTGTAAGAGTTGTTTTACCGTGGTCAACGTGGCCGATAGTACCAACGTTTACGTGTGGCTTGTTACGTTCAAACTTTTGCTTTGCCATTTTAAATATTCCCAGCAAGGTATTAAAAAAATAAATTTTCAATGAAGTAAGGGAGGAAGATATAGGAAGTGGTGCTGATAGGCAGATTCGAACTGCCGACCTCACCCTTACCAAGGGTGCGCTCTACCAACTGAGCCATATCAGCAACGCGATGGAGCGGGCAGCGGGAATCGAACCCGCATCATAAGCTTGGAAGGCTTAGGTAATAGCCATTATACGATGCCCGCGTTCCTAATTCTCGTATCCCCACTTCATGAGAAAGTGGTGGAGGGGGCAGGATTCGAACCTGCGAAGGCTGAGCCGGCAGATTTACAGTCTGCTCCCGTTGACCGCTTGGGTACCCCTCCGAGATTGATGGTGCCGACTACCGGAGTCGAACTGGTGACCTACTGATTACAAGTCAGTTGCTCTACCAACTGAGCTAAGTCGGCACTGCATCAAGTGGGTGCGCATATTAAAGAAATGATCGGCATGTGGCAATACCTAATTGAGAAAAAAACCATTTTTTTTGCACTTTTTTTCAATATGTCTTTTTTTAAGGCGTTTTATTGACGTTTTTTAATCAACAAACAAGGTTAAACCTTCCAAAACCAGATTTTCACACTCAATTTTATTTTGAATATTTAAATTTAAAAAAAGATTTTTATCGCCGCCAGTCAAAAATAATTCAAATTTTTTCACTTTTTTTTGCATTTGTTGTTCAGCGAGCAACAAAGTGCCCAAAGTTTGAGCGTTGCAACCATTGCTTACACAATCAGGAGTGTCATTAGCAAACTCAGTAGAAAGCTTATTTTCAGCATCTCCAAACACTCTTTGTGTATTTTTGAATAAACTTTCTCTCATTAATGAGACGCCAGGGACTATCCAACCACCCAAATGCTTTCCATTTTCTACAGCGTCAATTGTCATCGCTGTACCAATATCAACAACCAAAAACGTTTTTTGAGAACTTCGGCGCATACAAGCAAGCATCGCAAGCCAGCGATCTACCCCCATATTTGAAGGTTTCAGATAAGAATTTGTTAGCCCTTGAGCTTCTGCTTCGGTCCTTGCAATAAAAAGTGGGGTATTCGTAGCTACACATAAGCTGCGTATTTCAGCACTTACGTCATCTTTGCCTACGTTAGACAAATAAGCATGGCTGGCACGTTCAAGGCTAGGTCGAAGCTCTTCAACAAGCTTAAATCGTTGGATGGGCGCCATAGATGTGGTTACAGGATCATAGTTCGCAACTTTGATACTCGTGTTGCCCACATCAATGAGTAGCTTAGGCTCTTCTGACACTTATTTCCCCACCATGATGTGGCGTTACTTTACCTGCGTTTTCCAATAATAAAGCGCCACCCTCATTTATACCTTTGCTCATACCATGAATTCTGGTGCTGCCAGACACTAAGTAAACATATTCGTTGTAGAAAAGATCTGCGTCTTTCCACTCAGCCAAGAAAGGTGCAAGTCCTTTATTCTCAAATTCCTTTAACATATGAGTTAAGGTAAGAATGATAAGTGCTACCAATTCATTTCTATCGACAGGTTTGTTGGTGATACTGACGAGGTCAACAAACGGTTGGTCTATTTCATTGACGGAATTTGGTAGCTCAATATTGATTCCAATACCGATCACGGCACTTGCATCAGAGCCAACCTGCCCCTCTACCTCGACCAAAATCCCGGCTAACTTTCTGAAGTTATGGTAAACATCATTCGGCCACTTCAATTTGCAATCTTTAATGCCCATTTTTTTCAGTGAACGATTAATTGCGATACCCACCAACAAAGACAAACCGGCCATTGATTGATAACCACCTTTAAAGGTCCATGCCATCGACATGTAGATACTTGAACCGAATGGTGATACCCACGTTTTACCGCGTCTTCCACGCCCATTAGTTTGTGCTTCAGCTAAGCATACAAATCCTTGAGGTAATTCATGCAGTCTGTCTTTTACATAAGTATTGGTTGAATCAATGACACTCATCACTTCTAAGCTTGTGATATCCTTTTGACCAATCAGCCCCAAGATTCTATTTTTATCTAAAAGTTTAATAGGAGTTGCTAAACGATAACCACGCCCCTTAACGCTAAAAACATCCAAGCCTATTTCGGTGAGGTATTTGATATGATTTGCAATGGCGCTACGACTTACACCGACGAGGTTCCCTAGAAACTCACCAGAATGAAACTCACCATTTGCTAACTGTTGAACCAGTAATGAACGCGTGATAGCTGCTTTTTTTCTCATAATACTATTAGTCCGCTGTTTCCAACTAAGCGAACTTCATTTTCTAATTCAATAGAAAACGCATTTTGTACGTCCTGTTTAATCTGCCTTGCCAACATGAGTAATCCTTCTCCATTGCCGTTTCCATTATTTACAAGCACTAGTGGCTGTCGTTCATGACACTTTACCCCTGAGTACACCTTCCCTTTAAAACCAAGCTGATCAATCAACCAAGCAGCCGGAATTTTAACACTATTTGCTGAAATCCTGAAATGTGGCACTGTGCTGTACTGATTTTCAATACTTTTCAAGATTTTATCTGACACCACTGGGTTCTTAAAAAAACTTCCTGCATTACCTAATATTTTCGGATCAGGAAGCTTTTCGCGCCTCACTTCTATCACTTTATTAAAGATTTCTAGCGGCGTTGGATCAATGAGTTGGTTCAATGGCGCATAACTTTGCTCTACAGCTTGGTCTTTTGCTATGCTGAAATTCACAGAAGTGATAAGCACTTTATTGAATAGTGCATGTTTGAAGATACTATCGCGGTATGCGAAGTTGCAATCTTTGTGCTCTATCGTGCAAAAAGTGCTGTGTTCGATATCATAATATTCAATAGTTGATATGAATTGTTCAACTTCTACACCATAAGCACCAATATTTTGAATGGGCGCAGCTCCTACGGTACCAGGAATCAATGCCAGGTTCTCAAATCCAAACGCGCCAATAGATAATGTATGTTTTACAAGTTCATGCCAAGACTCGCCGGAAGCAACCGATAAATAAAAATGCGTCGCACTCTCTTTGAGCTCAATCCCTTTTAATTTGTTCAGTATGACTGTGCCAGAGAAATCTTCGAGGAAAATACTATTACTGCCCTCACCTAGTAGATAATAATCACTTCCTTTTAACTGGTGAAAAATCGAGACTAAATCATCCTTCGACTTAAGCTCAACTAGGTTTTTTGCCTGTGTATCAAAACCAAAGGTGTGAAGTTTTTTCAAAGGAACCACGTTGAATATCTATCCTTGTTTGCTGCAACTTTGCGTTGTTAATTCGTACTTATACTTATAATAACAACTTTTATAATTGAAACTGAGCTTTTTAACCAGCGCTTTGTTTTTATATGAATGCTAAGCAGGGCTTAGGAATAATTTGGTGGTGAGAGTTGGCATTGAATGAGTTATAATGCCGCGGTCAAAAACAGAGAGTATATTATGAAGATTTGTGGTGTAGAAATTAAAGGTTCTGAAGCAATAGTGTGTTTACTATCCTTCAAGGATGGCTTATTCAATTTGCCTGAATGCAGAGTTCGTAAAGTTGAATTTAACAAACGAAACAGTACTGGCGATATCCGTTACTTCCAATCTACTTTCAGTAAACTGATGGTTGATTACGGTATCGATGCCGTCGTAATCAAAGATAGGCCTCTTAAAGGCAAGTTTGCAGGCGGGGCGTTAGGTTTTAAAATGGAAGCTGCTATCCAGCTAATCGATGGGCTTGAGGTTGAAACAATGTCGCCGCAAGTTTTCAAAGAGTCCATTAAGAGAAACCCTATTACCGTGTCATTTGCAGAGACAGGCTTGAAAGTTTTTCAGGAAAATGCGTTTGCTGTTGCTTACGCGAAACATATGAATCTTCAATATCCACCGCCGCCTGTCGAGTCGGCTGAATAGTTTCCATAAAAAAGGCGTTTATTTTTCAATAAACGCCTTTTTTAATTCTTAACTGCCATTTTTAGCCCAAAGCGAAGTCAAGTGCGACAATTAAGGTGTTGCGCACTTAAAGTTTGCGTCTTGTGCGCGACCAAATTCAAAAGCAATATCGCTGATACTAAGTTGTAGATCGCCTTTCGTTCTCAATTGGAAAGGAGTGATCATATTCTCAAACTTAATTCCTTTTTGAACAAAGCATGCAGTATCGATGGTTAATTCAGTCCAGGTGTTTTCTTCTAGTCCTTTGAGATAATCACTAATATCAATGTCACCGCTACAACTTCCACTTGGATCACCTTCACTTTCGCAGTTCATTCCAAGCATGACGCTATCTGGTATTCCAGATTCGGTCTTAAGCATAACTGACAACACCGAACCATTTTGACTTTGCGGGTACATGTCCTCTCTAAAGTAGCTTTTGCTTGCGATCTTCACTCCAGAGAAATCATTACTCGCTTTCAGAGACAACCTAAATGCATCTTCTTGAACCTTGCGATCTACCGTCCGATAGTTCACGGTATTAAAGGATACCGTGCTCGCAGTGACCAATTCCGCCTTCTCGCCAGAGAATAACCAAAGCTGCCAAGGCTTTTGCATCGTTCCAGTAAAGATTGAGCGGCCTTTTAAATCTTCTTCATCTACAACATACGTCTCATTTAGATTAGATGCTAGCGTGCTTTCATCCCCATAAGACAAACCGAAACCGTAAGGTAGCAGAGGCTCATAAATGTCGTCATTTAAATTAACCGTTGCTTGTGTTGGTGTCGCCGGCCAAGAAAAAGATAGCCTTCCAGTCATATCATATTGAATATCGCCTTGAGGGTTTCTGAATAATACTTCAGCCACTCCGCGACCTTCAGAACCGGGTAACCACGCAGCAACGAAAGCATCACTGGCATTCAACTCAGCATTGAGCCACAAGGGGCGACCACTGATAAATACCGATACGACAGGTATTCCGTCTGCTTTTAACTTTTGCAATAAGGCGAGATCACTTTTACTACCCCGTTGATAGTCTAAATGCTCTCTATCACCATGACCTTCAGCGTAAGGTTCCTCACCAAAGACAACAATTGCAACATCAGGCTTTTCAGCGTATTGACCTGCTTCACTTAAAACCACTTGCCCGCCCGCAGCAGTCACTTGCTCTTTTATACCATCATAAATAGAGCTTCCGCCTGGAAAGTCATCATTGGTGTTATTTGTGCCTTGCCAAGTGATACTCCAACCACCAGATTGTTTGCCAATATTATCGGCCGCGTCACCTGCTACCAATACATTCACATTAGGATTTAAAGGTAAAATATTGCCGTTGTTTTTCAATAAAACGAGTGACTCACGAACAGCTTGATTTGCGATATCTCTGTGCTTTTCATGGCCGATCAGTTCTGTTTTACCTGAAAATAGGCGATTGGCTGGGCTTGGCTTTTCAAACAAGCCCGCTCTAATTTTAACTCTTAGAATACGAGTCACTGCGTCGTCGATCCTTTCCATTGGGATCACGCCGTCTTTTACCTGTTGGATTAAGTTTTCATACAAAGGCTTCCAAGCATCAGTTGGCACCATATAAATGTCTAATCCGGCATTGGCTGCTTGCGCACAGTTAGAGTTACTGCACCCTTTTATTTGTCCGTGCCCATTCCAATCGCCAACGACAAAACCATCAAAACCCATTTTTTCTTTTAATACGTCATTAAGAAGGTATTTGCTACCATGTATCTTCTTGCCATGCCAGCTATTGAATGAAGCCATTACCGACTGAGCACCGACCGATAAGCCACCGACATAACCTTGCGCATGAATATCGAATAAATCTTGTTCGCTATCGATATTGTCGCCTTGATCATCACCGTTCAAGGTACCGCCATCACCAATAAAGTGCTTAATGGTACTGATGACTCTATTGTCCCCCAAAAAGTCGTTCCCAGGTGAGCCTTGGAGCCCTTTTACTATGGCCTTTGAATACGTTTTCACCACGTCAGGGTTCTCAGAGTAACTTTCGTATGTACGCCCCCAACGATCATCTCTCACCGTTGCTACTGTGGGTGCAAATACCCAATCAATGCCAGTCACCATTACTTCAGTAGCGGTGATACTTGCAATTTTTTCTATTAATTCTGGGTTATGTGCAGCACCTAATCCTATATTGTGCGGAAATAAGGTAGCCCCAATAACATTATTATGACCATGTACCGCGTCCGTTCCCCACATTGTGGGAATAGTTGAGCCATCTATGCTGTCATCAACCGATGCTTGATACATTTCCTCTGCAAAATCCACCCAATCTTGAGGAGTAGAGTGCTTGTTATCATGAGGGAAAGCGCCGCCGCCATTTAAATATGAGCCAAAGCCATATTTACGCATATCTTCAACCGTAATATCGCGTATTTCTGGCTGTATCATTTGAGCAATTTTTTGCTCTAAAGTCATATCAGCTAAAATTCGTTTTACTCTGTCTTCAATTTCATCAGATTTTTTTACATCAATTTCTAAGGTTGGCCAAATATTAATGTTGGTCTGTAATGATTCCGCATGAACTGTATCCACTTCCTCAATTGGCTTGCTGCATCCAACTGTGACTGCCGTAGCGATACTCAATAATAAAAACGATTTAAAATATGTCATAAGATTGTCTCTAGAAATTAATACTTAAACGGGCGTGAGCCTTTTAAACCATAATAGGCAATAAATAAGTAACAAAGCATAGGAATGATAAAAGAAATTTGAAGACCCATGCTATCTGCAATTAAGCCTTGCAATAACGGTAGAAGAGCACCGCCTACAATCGCTAAACAAAGAAATCCAGAAGCTTGTGCCGTGCTCTGACCAAGACCATTTAATGCTAGGCTAAAAATTGTTGGAAACATAATTGAATTGAACAAGCCCACAGAAAGAAGAGACCACATAGCTATTTTTCCATCAAAAATTATTGCGCAAGCAACGAGTAAAATTACCATACCAGCGTTGAAGCCCAGTACTTTACCGGCACTAATTTTTTGCATGACTAATGCACCAATAAAACGACCGACCATCGCCCCTCCCCAGTAAAATGCAATGACCTTTGAAGCCTCCGCTTCATTGAGACCAGCAATAGAGGCTTGGCTTAAAAAACTAACTAAAAAACTTCCAATAGCAACTTCCGCTCCGACATATAGGAATATACCTAATACGCCAAAACGCAGATGACGATACTTCCAAGCATCAGCTACATGTGTACTGTCCTTTTCTTTACGTCCGAGATCTGGGAGTTTGAGAAAACTAAAAATAGCTGCCAAAAACAAAAGTGCGCCAGCAAGAATAAGGTAAGGCAACTGAACTAATTCTGAACCCGCTACAGCCTCAACATCTGGGCTATGTGTGGCACCAAATAACAGAAATGCACCGAAGAAAGGCGCAACTGTTGTACCAAATGAATTGAAAGCCTGTGTCATCGTTAATCTTGACGAAGCAGTTTCCGGCTTTCCTAACACCGTAACATAAGGATTTGCAGCAACTTGTAAAATGGTTATACCCGAAGCTAAGACAAATAACGCAAAAAGGAAAATAGCATAAACATGCATACTTGCCGCAGGGAAAAACAATAAGCAGCCAAGACTAGCTATGACTAATCCGGTAACGATACCTTTTTTGTATCCAATTTTACTTACTAAATAACCAGCTGGTATCGACACAACGAAATAGGCACCGAAGAAGCAAAACTGGACCAACATAGCTTGTGTGTAACTTAAATCAAACGCACCTTTCAAATAGGGTATTAAAATATCATTTAGACAAGTAATGAAACCCCACATAAAAAACAAAGAGGTGAGCGCGAAAAGCGGAAAGATGTAGGATTTGTTTGGGCCTGATGAATCACTGGTTACTTCGGCTTGTTCTGATATAGGCATGTTGGACGCCATGAGTTGCTCTCCATTCATTTATGTATGTTTTGTACGCTTGTCTTACATATCAACATTGGAGTTAAAGACAAGTAACTTCGCTATAGTAAGAAATGATAACTTTAGAAATAGATATTTACATAATTAAAACGACGGCACGACTCAATTTTGCGATGAACGGGGAAATTAATTAACATTTTATAAACAATACTTTGATTTAGTGTTTAAGTTTGGAGAAAGTAATTTACAGAAAGTTGAAGCAAAAATAATTTCTTGGAATTTCACACAATCATCTTCGCCCAGGCGAGGACCTCCTTGCACATTTAGTAAGCGCAAAGGTCCGACTACACCCCGTCATCCTCGCGAAGGCGTAATGCTGCTCGGTTAAGGTTTTTTCCTTAGATGTTCGGCTTTCTTTAATGGGAATCTTGTTGGCTTTATCTTTACGGCTCTAGGATAATCCGGCCGGTCAGGCTCAGGCAGAATGAAGTCTTTGAGCGTTTCAGTCAGATCTTTCATTCTAGCTGGTATCGTATGAAGGCTATTTGTCGAAGCCGTAATTGCATAGTCATAAAGTACGATACGTAGGCACGATTTAAAGCTTATGCGAGTTGGCCGTAGCCCAACGTTATCAGCGGTTAGAGCTATTTCGTGTCGGACAAGATTATAGGCAATTAGCATGCCGTATAACTCTTGATAGACGAGGTCGATTTTTTTACTTCTTAGTGTAATGGCCTTATTGAGCATGGACGTTTTAACTTCTCTATACCCCAATTCTATTTCC
>NZ_JBLBVM010000024.1:0-7348 GCF_047250385.1 Glaciecola sp. MF2-115 | reverse complement strand
TATATTTATGGCTATTTGAATCGTATTCAGTCATCTCGCCGATTAGAAAAAGAAACCCATCGCAATGTAGAGCTAATGTGGTTACTTGAGCGTTTACAACCTGACTTCAAAACCATCGCAGACTTTAGAAAAGACAACGGTAAAGGTATTAAGAATTCATGTCGTCAGTTCGTGCAACTATGCCGAGAAATGAATATGTTTACCGATGCTGTTGTTGCCATTGATGGCAGCAAATTCAAAGCGGTGAATAACAAACAAAAAACCTATACACCAAAAAGAGCCAAGGACTTGATTGATAGATTCGATAAGAGCATTGCCCATTATCTAGCGGTTTTAGCGGACAAAGATAAGCAAGAAATCTCTGATGAAGATGTCACGGTCATGCATGAAAAAGTAGCATGGATGAAAAATAGGTTAGCAGAGTTGGCTGACATTGAAATACAAGTAAACGAGCATCCCGATAAACAGTTGTCAATGACTGACCCCGACTCAAGATTGATGAAGACCAGCAATACGGCAAGGCAAGCTTGCTACAACGTACAATCGGCGGTAGATAGTAAACACCACTTAATTATCAGCCACGAAGTGACCCAAACACCCGATAAAGGTCAGCTTCATGCGGTTGCCAGTAAAGTGCAAGAAACTCTAAAGACGAACAATATTACCTTCTTGGCTGATAAAGGATATTACAGCCGCGTTGATATTAAAAACGTACTGGATACAGGTGCTGAAATGCTAGTCCCTAAAAGCGATACAACAAACTTTGAAAAAGCAGGAATATTTGATAAAGCACTATTTGAATACAATAAAGAGACCGATGAGTATACTTGCCCCGCAGGTAACATACTGCCATACAGGCGCAGTACCATGGACAACGGTATGAAATTAAAGGTCTATGTTGACCATATCGCATGTAGAGATTGCAGTATCCGTAGTAAGTGTACTCGTTCTAAGATAGAGCCAAGAAAGATGAAACGGTGGGAGCATGAAGATACGATTGATGACATGCATACCAGACTTAAAGCAACAAAAAATGCCACTATAATCCGCAAACAAACAGTCGAACACCCATTTGGCACAATCAAAATGTGGATGGGGGCGACGCATTATCTTACCAAACGTCTAAAAAACGTGAGTACTGAAACCAGTCTTCATGTACTGGCCTATAATCTGAAGCGAATGATGACGATTAAAGGAACGATTGGATTGAGAGAGGCAATTAAGCAGTAGAAGGCTTAATTTATACTAAATTCCCCGCTATAGGTCACAAAATCACAAAAATAGACGCCACAGCCTGTTACCAATTATCATAATATAGAAAATCAGAAACATACCAAACTAACCATAAGAGTCGTTTACCATCACGAAAGAGTGAACATAGCACTCGAACTTACGGCAATTTATGAGTTTTTACACAGCCTGAGCGATTAGCGGACGTTGGACATAACTTTTGCGCAAGTCCGCTTCAGACAAGGGGCGAACGTTCTACGCCCAAAGCAGCGACAGCGTTAGCTGTCCGACTGACTTTGTTTGTTAGCCTCGAATTGCTTCAATGCCTCCGCTGCAGGCCTGAAGTAGGCGTTTATATAAGATTGCAATTGGTAACCACTAATCTTCCCCTCAAATAACTGCCTTTTTTCTTTTAAACGGAGTCAAGCTTTCAGAGAGTTAATTGTTTTAATATTCTCACTTCGTTTCGATGTATAGGGCGGTATAGAGTATGTACCCACAACATGTGCTACTAAATCACTCACCCCCTCAGAGTACAGAGAAACCTCCCCAACCACGAGAGTACGGCCGACTTTTATCAGAGAACATTCCGCAATGATTCGCTCATTTGCCGATGGCTTACGTAAGAAGTTGATGTTAAGGCTAGTTGTTACTGCCAATGGCACGATGCCAATTTTACCAAGTATCGCCACATAAAGTGCCACATCAGCCACACTCATTAAAACAGGCCCCGAAACCGTTCCGCCAGGACGTAATTCATCCTGACCTACATGATGAGATACAGTCGCTCTACCGTTGCTCACTGCTTCCACAACGCATTTACTTTGTGGAAACTCCGATTTCATGAAAGCGATAACTTCTTCTTTTGTAGCTGTCATTGAGACTCCTTAAATATTTATTCACGTTTATATGCACCTGGTGAAGCGTTGCTCCAAGACTTCTATACCCCATTTTGAGCCTAGTTTCTCTTCCACCAATGCAAAGCCCTGACTTTCGTAAAGATATCGAGCTGCATTAAGCCCTGAGAAAGTCCATAAGTTGATTTGGACGAAACCCTGAGCATCGGCAAAAGCTAATGCAGAATTGAGAAGCTGTTTACCTAGTCCGAAACCTCTCAAAGAGTCGTCCGCAATGAACCATCGTAAATGTGCTCGATTATGCCCAAGATCTTCACCATCAATGGCAACAGATGGATTTTATCGTCCCGTTTGATCGTCCAAATCTCATTGTTTGGGTTATCTAGCCTTCCAATAAATTCCGCCATGCTACTCGCCACTGAACAAGCAAATTCCCGACCAAAATCAGCCACTGTCGTGTAATAATGGGCATGCATCTCCGTAACACGTGCAATCAACCGGCTTTGTTGCGGAATTCAACTTGAGAGCGAATACTAGCAAAATCGTTTGCATTTTAAACGATATACTGAGTTTCGGGCATACCTATCCCTGTTAGCTTGTTGAGTGCTTTGATCATGGCGTATGTCTCCCCAACTTGTGCATTGTAATTTCGAAGCGTGAGTGAAGCGCCTAGTAGTTGTTTTGCGCGATACTTAGCGGTCTCCGACAATGAACGCCTGTGGTAACCATATTTTCGTTTCCACTTTTTGTTCGAACCATAGAGCTTTTGGCAACCAACCGCCAGATTACGTGGATGACCTTTTTCCCAGAAGGCGGCTCCTTCACGTGGAGGGATTAGAGGTATCGCTTTCTTAACCCTAATCGCCCTGTGGCACTCCCTTGTATCGTATGCGCCATCTCTCGAAATTTCCTTGATGGATCGGCGTGTTTGTTTGAGTAAATTTGGGAGTACTTCCGCATCTGTCACGCCTGAAATATTGTACTTGCGCCAGTTAGTGGTTTTGTAGCGAGGCTTCGGCATGTAATCAAAGTCAGTGAATGAATGTCCCTGATCTGATCGTAAGATTCTGATTTAGTTCATTCGATTTCCGCAACAAAGCCCACGCTAATTATTATCAGTCACTGACTGAGTTGAGAGACTAGCGGAAGCCACGAACTGTTAATCAAGTTCGACCACTATTTTACCAATCTGCTGATTTGACTCCAGATAGTGGTGCGCTGCCACTATCTCTTCAAATTTAAAGCTTCGATCAATGACAGGCTTGAGTGTTCCTTCGGATAAACCCGAGTGGATAAATTGCTTTGCTCTGCGAAAGCGCTCGATGTCTTTTACAACTTCAGTAAACACATACCCCCTAACTGTCAGACTTTTACGAAGTGCTATTTTTAAGGGAAAAGGAGTTGTTTCGGGACTTAATGCTCCGTGTACTATTATTGTTCCTTCAGGGCTCATTGCTTCAGCAATTTCAGCTATCTGCGGCCCACAGACAGCATCAAATGCGATTTTTAAATTGTTTTCTCCCAAGATGCTTCTCAAGCTATCCAGCAGCGGCTCTTCTTGAGTTGCAATCACATGGGCCGCGCCTGCCATGAGCACAGCAGCCTTTTTAGCTCGTGTTTGAGTTGTAGCGATAGGGATACCCCCTAGAGAATTCACAATTTGAATCGCAGCCAATCCAACACTGCTCGATGCGGCTGTTATCAGTACTGCATCGCCTTTTTGCACGTTAGCAATTTCGACCAAAGCGCCATAAGCTGTCAGGTACTGCATCCAAGCTGCTGCGCCTTCAGCAAAGGTTAGCCCTGCTGGTTTGAGTGCCACATATTCACTTGGTACGACAATCTCTTCTGCGTAGCAGCCATTCTGAGAAAGCCCCATCTGAGGGACAATACAAACCTCTTCTCCAAGGCGTAAATGATTTACCTCTTCCCCGACTTCAATGACTATCCCGGATGCTTCATAGCCGATTCGCGAAGGGAAGTCAGCCTTTTCTATATAGCGGCCTCGCCTAAACATGGCATCAGCACGATTGAGCCCAACAACTTTGACCGCAATACGTACATCAGTGGCCTGCAAACTTGGACTCGCCAGCGAGTCAATAGTTAATACCTCGGGGCCACCTAATTCATGGAAACGAACAGTTCGAATTAGTTTTCTTGGGCTCATATGCATCCTCAATAATGACTTTTTAAGCAATTACATCAATAACGACTTTACCCATGGACCCCAACTCTACGGCATTATGTGCATCCATTGCCGTGTCTAGGGAAAAGCGTAACGGATCGAGTAGTGGCTTAATTTGTCCAGCTTCAACAAGAGCCGTAATTTGCCGCAGAATGTCACCATGATGTTTGCGTCCCTCTCCGCTGAGCTGTGGGTGTAACACAAAAATCCCTGACAATGTTGCAGAACGTATTGACGACGGTGCGAGGTTATGTGAGCTGAATGCAGCACAGCTTAAAATATGGCCGTAATGTGCAATGATACCTAATGAGGCATCGAGTGCAGAGCCACCGACAGTGTCGTAAATGATATCGAATCCTTTGCCTTGGGTGTATGCGTCCATGTAGTCAGCAGGGCTTGCAGTGTGATAATCAATTGGCGTGGCACCAAGCGCCTTGAGCAGTTGTTGTTTTCCAGTCGATGCAGTGGCATAAACGTCGGCACCTAAAGCCTTAGCAATTTGCACGGCTAAATGCCCAACTCCGCCAGCTCCACCTTGGATAAGGATTTTCTGGCCCGCTTTAACATTCGCCTTGTCAACCAAACCTTCCCAAGCAGTAAGTGCAACCAGAGGTAAAGCCGCAGCTTCACGCATGGACAAATTTTTCGGTTTGAGAGCAAGTAACTCAGCATCTACGTTGGCATATTCAGCCAATGATCCTTGCAATCCTCGCACTCCGCCAGTCAGACCATAAACTTCATCGCCTACTGAAAAGTCGGTGACGCCGTCGCCGATAGCAACAATTTCTCCAGCTAAATCGGTGCCAAGTACTGCGGGTAATTCCGGCATGGCATAAGGAGCGATACCTTGGCGGATCTTGTAATCAATAGGATTGACTCCACTTGCAAATATTTTTACTTGCACCTGACCTGCTGATGGAGAGGGTAAGTTAATCAGGGCATCCCGAAATACTGTACCCTCTTCATAGCTATCTAATACCAAAGCACGCATTTGTCTGTTTAACGCTGTCATCAATAACCTCACAAACTGAATATTCAGCGGGTGGTTAAATCACCCGCTGGTTAATCGGTCTTTTATTAAACGAATTAAAACTCTTGAACAGTTGGGCGCAGAACAATCTCGTTGATATCCACATCCGCAGGCTGCTCAATTGCGTATGCGATAGCACGAGCAACAGAGTCAGATGGAATTTCATTTTGCTGATAAAAATCTTTTACAAAGGCTGCACCCTGAGTATCTGAACTTCCATGTTTTAAATCAGATTCGATTGCACCCGGTGAAATGATTGTTGAACGAATTTTACCCCCAACTTCATGGCGTAAGCCTTCGGCAATAGCGCGAACAGCGAATTTGGTTCCGCTATAAACCGTGCCGCCGGGACTGAATACTTTGATACCCGCTACGGAAGAAATATTGATAAAGTGGCCTGTTCCCTGAGCCTGAAAGATCGGAAGCGCTGCGGCTACTCCATACAGCAGACCTTTAACGTTGATGTCAATCATGCGATCCCATTCGTCAACTCGAGTCTCAGCTAACGGTGCAATCGCCATTAACCCTGCATTATTGATAACCACATCAACTTTACCGAAGCGCTCTTGTGCAAGATTTACAAGGGCCTTCACTTCGTCCGGGCTAGTCACATCTGTCGCTTGAACCGCAACTTCTCCGCCCGCTGCGCGTATGTCAGCAGCAATAGCTTCAAGCTTGTCGATGCGTCGGGCACCTAAAACAACAGATGCGCCAAGGCTGGCTAAATGTCTTGCCGTGGTCTCGCCTAAACCGCTGCTACCACCAGTGATAACAACGACCTTACCGCTGATGTTATTTGCTAAAACACTGCTCATAGTTAATATCCTCAAATAAGTTGAATGACGTTGTCTAAATAACAAGCAAAGTATCTCTTACCTTCAAAAATCAATAAATGGAAATATTTTAATTTCACAATTCCATATTTTGGAATAATATTTATGTATTCATTTCAAACCTGAATGTGACTGTGATGCTTAACAGATTGGAAATGCTCCGGATATTTTGTACTGCTGCTGAGTCTCGCAGCTTTAAAGAAACGGCTAACCGTCTGGGAATTTCTCCTCAGGCAGTGACGCGAGCAGTGAAGGAGTTAGAGAGATTGCAAGGGGAGCTTTTATTTCATCGAAATACTCGACACATACAAGTGACCCTAGTTGGAGAAAAATTTGCTTTGATAGCAAAAGAACGCCTGCGCGCTGTAGATGAATTGTTTCAAACAAGCGCCCCTAACTCGGGTAATGAATTACAAGGGCGTGTTCGTATCGCAGCGCCTGTTGGTTTTGCTCATAAGTGCTTAATGCCAGTGTTACTGGAACTTTCAACAATACATCCTCAACTGGATATAGACCTGACACTCAGTGACGAGCGCGTGGATGTAGTTGACGAAAAAATAGATATTGGGATTCGTATCGGCTTCATGAGAGATAGTCGATTTATTGCCCGCCAGCTCACCAAAATTAATATGTATGTCGTGGCTTCGCCTGACTTAATAAATAGAGTGGGAAGGCCTGCGTCTATTGAAGAACTAAACCACTTGCCGGTTACAGGGTTAGTAGATCGCAATACGGGAAAGCTTTGGCCATGGGTTTTTTCCATGGACAGACAGTGGACGCCATCCATAACACGTTTTCGAAGTGCCGACACCGAAGCTGAATTAATGGCTATACAAAATGGACTAGGTTTTGCTCAAATTCCTGACTTTTTGGTCCAAGACTTATTACGCCAAGAGAAACTTGTGAGAGTGTTAGAAGAGGTCGAGCCGGTGCCTTGGGATTTATATATTTATCGCCCTCAACGTGGTCCAGTACCACAACGTATTCGATTGGTTTTTGATCACTTGGTGTCAAGATTGAGTGTCCGCTAATGGCACAAAGTTCTCTTTCAGGTTTAACACTCGACTGTCCGGTATAGGCTCAGGCTGTGTAAAAACTCATAAATTGCCGTAAGTTCGAGTGCTATGTTCACTCTTTCGTGATGGTAAACGACTCTTATGGTTAGTTTGGTATGTTTCTGATTTTCTATATTATGATAATTGGTAACAGGCTG
>NZ_JBLBVM010000023.1:0-5749 GCF_047250385.1 Glaciecola sp. MF2-115 | reverse complement strand
CATGTAAAGCCTGATTTGGTTTTGATTTATAAAGTTGATTTCAACATATTAAAGCTAGCCAGAATTGGCTCTCATAGCGATCTATTTAACTAGCACGCTAACACCCCGCATAGAGGGCAAGTTTATGGGTGCAGCTTTTGAACGAAGTGAAATGCACCCGTAAAGTTGTCCCAGCGACCGAAGGGAGTGAACTGATGCTTTTGTTAGCAACTGACATGTTAGTACTGTGCTGATTGGTGATTTGAATTAACAATGTGTCACTCCATGACCATGTTTGATATTGAAACTTTACTCAATTCTTGCTGATACAACAACTGAATTTTCCTAGCGAAGACCAAACAACGAATGCTCGCGAACCCGAGAATAGCTTACTAATTACCTTTGAGCTTTCCTCTTGAAAGGTAGAGCACAGCAAATCTTAAACTTTTGCATTACCGCCAACTTTTAACTCTTGATCAAGCTCATACAAAAAAGCCTTGATAACATCAGCATCTAATGGACTCTTACGCACGTAAACATCTGCTTTTTTATTAATATAACTAATTAAGTCAGCCTCTATTATTAGTTCGTTATTCAGACAGCACTCCAAACTAAGATTTTCAAAATTATTGGCACTGGTTACTACAAGATCATACTTAACGTTATTCACAATCATAGGACTGCTAACACCCCGCATAACGGGCAGCATTGCGTGCAACCGCACGTAATGATGTCCCAGCGACCGAAGGGAGGGCGTTTATGCGATTGTTAGGACAAGTTGATTTAACTTGGTTTTGATAAAACATTTAATGCCTCCTTGCGTTAACCATTTAGGTAAAACAATACTCGTTTGAATCTGATAACACAACTAATGTTGACCAGCGCAGACCAAACAGCGAATGTTCGCGAACCCGAAATAAATTTATTAAAAACAGATGAGGGTGACTCCTGAAAGAAGAAGCCTTTACTTTTGTGCAAATAGCGTTGCAAATGCGCACACTAATGCGCATAATCTGTGTAGGCGGAGGAGAATTTATGTCTGAACTTTATGATTATAGCGCACCCAAAAAAGCCACTAACCTTAGTATAAATAGCGACTTACTGGTTAAAACTAGAGAAATGAAAATAAACCTTTCTGCAACATTGGAGCAAGCTTTACAAGAAAAACTTAAGGTGGCGAAAGAAAATGCTTGGAAAGAAGAAAATAAAATGGCCATCAATGCATACAATCAATTTGTAGAAGAAAATGGAAGCTTTAGCGACGAATTTGGGGGAATTTAGTGGCTCAATTTGATGCTTACAAAAATACGAGCAAGAAATCAAAAGCCGCTTATCCTCTGCTAGTTGATATTCAAAACAGTATAATAGACGACCTTTCTACTCGCCTAGTCATCCCGTTGGCCAAGAGAAGTAATTTAAGAAGCTTAAAAGCAAACCGACTCACTCCATCTATCGATTATGAAGGAGAGATATATCTTCTTTTTACCCCTCAGATGACTTCAATACAAAGCGATTTATTGGTAAGTCCTATTGGCACCCTAGAAGCTCATAGAGACTCAATCATCAACGCAATAGACTTTGCTATCACAGGAATATAACGCCCGGCTCACTGAGCAAATTTTTGATGGCGGCTTTTGTGCGTGTTTTTGCACAAAAGGTGACAGCGGAAATTTGTCCGGTGCTGCCGTTTGTTATGCGATTTATTGATGTCCATACACCCTAAATCCGAAGTCTGTTTCGACTATATGCCACTGCCCAATTTCAATTAGTGCTTCTATGACTGCAACTACATTTTGCTCAAAGAAAGCCCCTGGTATATTCTCCTTACAATAGGGCTTACCTACATTTGGGAACTCTAACCACTCGATTTCTTTGTAATAGGCTGGGCCAAACCAAAACCTACTAGAAAGGTAATTTTCTTCTAGGGCTTCGTTAGTAGGTAACGAATGTCTTACACCATCATTCTGACTTCCGACAAATTTCCAAATTACTTGAATCTCAGGGTTTACCTGATTGAGCAATTGAAAGCACTTGCGCCACTTAGCATTAGACATATAAGACGATGTAAATAATCGCTTTATAAGTTTATCTATTTTGATTTCATGAGCGACGAAATCAAACGCTTTGCTATTTGGATTACTCATACATTCCTAGCGCATAACACCCCGCATAGAGGGCAAGTTTATGGGTGCAGCTTTTGAGCAACGCGAAATGCGCCCGTAAAGTTGTCCCAGCGACCGAAGGGAGTGAGCTAATGCGATTGTTATGTTGCTGAATGTTAGTGTGATTTTGACTAAACAATCCATGTCTCCTTACGTTAACCATTTTGGTAAAAATATACTCGTTTGAATCCAAAACAACAACTGATGTTAATCAGCGAAGACCAAACAACAAATGCTCGCGAACCCGAAATTAACTCATTAAAAACAGATGAGAGGGACTCTTGAAAGAACGAGCTTGCGCAGATGTATCGCCGCAACAACGAGTGTCTATTGCCAGAAGAAACCATACTCAGATAAGTTATATAAATATAAAGAAAATCAGGAGCGTAAAAATTAGTTAATTTGCGTGCTGCGAGTTAATTTTTAGAGCTACTCTCAATTGTCTCTGCCTCTAAAACTTTATTCTGGCTAGAGGCGTAGTAAGCCCAGCCAATCAATGAAAAAAATATTGGAACCGAGTAGTAACCGAACTTCATACCCACTGCTCCTGCTAACGTAGTGGCAGAAGAAGTATCAAGAGACGAAATCCCAAGTATCTTTAACAGAACGTTGGTGGCAGTAATTACAAAAAACACAATAGCCATTTTTTTTCTAAATTTTGCTTGCTTCCTAGCTTTGTTCATAAAGCTCTCCTTGATTCATAACACCCCGCATAGAGGGCAAGTTTATGGGTGCAGCTCTTGAGCGAAGCGAAATGCGCCCGTAAAGTTGTCCCAGCGACCGAAGGGAGTGAACTGATGCGTTTGTTATATTTGGTTGATTTAACTCGGTTTTGATAAAACAATCCATGTCTCCTTGCGTCAACCATTTAGGTAAAAATATACTCGTTTGAATTCAAAACAACAACTGATGTTGACCGGCGAAGACCAAACAACAAATGCTCGCGAACCCGAAATAAACTCATTAAAAGCAGATGAGCGTGACTCGTGAAAGAACGAGCTTGCGCCATTGTTGTTTGTTATATTGCATTTTTCAATACTGCCTCTGTTTTAGCAATTGTTTCAGTAGCTAAGCGCATTAGATGCTTACCAAATGTGTTAATAGCCAAGGGTTCAACCTTTAAGTCAAAGTTTACTTTATAGTTTTCGTTTCTTGTATTTGTGAAAGTTTCAATGTGAGCAATAGTAATTGCAAGTAATGTATGGCCAGAGTTGTCGATGCATAAGCCTGAGATTGAAAAGTAAGAAAGGTCTTCTTTTGGCCTTGTCGCGAACTTAAATTTATCTTTTACAGAGATGGGAAACTTTTCTAGTATTTTTCCCAACTCTTTAATTTTATCTCTGGTTGTGTAGCAATCAGTTTGGCCTGAAAAAGAACCATTACTCCCAAAAATACTTATCTCAAACAGGTCTTCATCTTCCCAGATTGATGAAATTACTATTTTACTTTCCATGATACCCCTGCAATATAACACCCCGCATAACGGGCAAGTTTATGGGTGCAGTTCTTGAGCAACGCGAAATGCGCCCGTAAAGTTGTCCCAGCGACCAACGGGAGCGAGTTGATGCGTTTGTATGGCAAGATCCTTTCTCCAAAGTGGTAAAGTGAGACCCAGATATTGGCTGCAACCAATGTTCTTCTGTGAAGCAGTTCGCTTGATGCAAGGCTCCTCAATTGAGAGACCGATAACAAACATGAGCGCTTCACAGAACTCCAAGCACAAGACTCGAATAGTCTACTGGGCCTCAAGCTCGCATTACGCAAACAAGAGTTAGCTTATTATGAAAACAGTCACTTCGCAAAACATTAATGTCGGTGTCGATACCGGCAAGCAATCCCTCGATATATTCATTCGCCCGCTGGACATTTATTTCACCGTTACAAACGATGAAAAAGGCGTTAAGGAAGCAATCACCCTGATCAAGAAACATTGCCCACAGCGCATTGTGATTGAAGCAACTGGCCGCCTTGAACTGCTGTTCGTGATGGCATGCGCAAAAGCCAATTTACCTTTTGTGGTTGCCAATCCGGTTCACGTGCGCCGTTTCGCTGGGGCTATCGGTTTGAATGCAAAAACAGACAAGCTAGATGCTCAGTTGATTGCTCATTACGGTGAAGCGATACAACCTAAGCTATCCACGCTAAAGCCAGAAAGCATGCGCCTGATGGCGGATTTGGTCGCGCGGCGAAACCAAATACTCAACATGTAAACCATGGAGAAGAATCGATTACAGATTATGCCCAAGGGGCTGCATTCAACCATCAAACCCATCTTAACTGCTTACAAAAACCAGCTTGCTAAGATTGAAAAGCAACTTGTTAAGCTCATCGAAAGCTGTCCCGACTATCAGGAAAAAAATGACATTGTACAAAGCATGCCTGGTATCGGAAAAGTCTCTGCGGCAGCACTCATCGGCTACTTTCCTGAGCTCGGGTATGTGAGCAACAAACAAGCCGCTGCGCTTGTCGGTGTCGCCCCCATGAACAGAGAAAGTGGACGCTACCAAGGCAAACGAACAATCAAAGGTGGACGCCCTCAGGTGAGAACCGTTTTGTATATGGCGATGATGTCTGCCATGCAGTGCAACTCCGTTTTTAAGCGTACCTATCAAGCCCTACTTGCCGCAGGGAAACCTAAAAAAGTGGCGATTATTGCCTGCGTGAGAAAGATGGTGGTTATCTTGAATTCGATGGTTCGCGATGGGAAAAAATGGGAAGAAAATATGGCGTAAATTTAATTATTGACGCCATAGTCGTTTGTTATATTTGGTTGGTTTAACTCGGTTTTGATACAACAATCCATGTCCCTCTGCGTTAACCATTTAGGTAGAAATATACTCGTTTGAATTCAAAACAACAACTGATGTTCGACAGCGAAGACCAAACAACGAATGCGCGCGAACCCGAAAATAACTCATTAAAAACAGATGAGAAGGACTCTTGAAAGAACGAGCTAGCACTATATTCTTTTGCTATGTGCCAATTTCTATATCCACTTCAAGCGGTGAGACGGCCCTTTTCCGTCACATCCGTCTTCGAAGTTTTTGTTATATTTCAATTTTCCCACCACACGTTGGACAATAATCAAATTCGATTCTATACATTTTTGCATTCGCAATTGCATTAAAAAGTTCCTGATCACAATGAGGGCAATTGGCGTTTTTAGCGAACCTCCAACTTACCAGTAAATAAACGGCCATTGTCACTAAAAGAAATATCACTACATGTATTCTTGATGCGCCGAACTCTATTGCAAGGGTATATGATCCAATAATTATAAAAATGATACCAAAAACTGCAAAATACAATTTCTTCCTTAAAGAGCTTGTGAAATTGACCTGTGCCAAATTATCCTCCTTGAAATATAACACCCCGCATAGAGGGCAAGTTTATGGGTGCAGCTCTTGAGCGTAGCGAAATGCGCCCGTAAAGTTGTCCCAGCGACCGAAGGGAGTGAACTGATGCGTTTGTTAGATAGCCGGAATTTACTACGATTTTGACCAAACATTCCATGTTCCTCTGCGTTAACCATTTAGGTAAAAATAACACTCGTTTGAACTCAAAACAACAACCGATGCTGACCAGCGAAGACCAAACAACGAATGCTC
>NZ_JBLBVM010000022.1:0-5697 GCF_047250385.1 Glaciecola sp. MF2-115 | reverse complement strand
AAAGAAGTTATTTCAATAACATAAAATCTGTTGTTATCGAAACATTTCTCTAAATAGTTGGAGGTCACCGCCTTCGCGGTGATGACGGTGGGAAGTTTCAAATAACGTGTTGGATGTATCGGCTATGACCGCGATTGGATGTTTTTTGCCAGTCAACTAAAGAAGTATTTTGCTCATTAAACGTCGAATTGTAGCCTTTAAAAGAACCGACGGCTCTCTTGGGCTTTGCAGTAACACTGCCGATAAAATACTTTTCGAAAGGCTGAGCGTAATCTACCATCTTTTTCCCAAAAAAGTTGTATGCACAAGACCCTCCTCAAACGACCAACTCAAGCTAAAAATGCAAATACTCGAAATTTGTTGTTTCAACGAGGTAAAAAATAAATTATGTACGCAAATGATCGAAGTATAAGGTAGAGTGTGTTTTTGAGTACACAAAACTATTGTTATTTCAGATGAATAAATGAAAAATTATATGCTAAAAAACAGACTCCTTCTTTTGATGACATGAGTATAGAGCATGTTTCTGTTAGAGAAGCGCGAGAAAATTTTGCTCCTTTGTTGACGAGCGTTGCGACGGCGTGCAGCACAAGGCGATAGGTGTTTAGCCAATTGATACTCACTAAACAACTTAAACCAGCTGACTCACTTTTTTACGTTTTTTGCAGAAGACTCAGTGAGTAAGGCAATGACGTCTGTCGATGAGCTAATAATATGCTCGCGTAACAATTCACAGGCCTTGTCGATTTCACCCTTTTTACATTGTTCTAATATTAACGAATGTGTACCGTCGGCTTTATTCACACCGCCTGCCAAAGCAAGATGCATTCTTATATAACGGTCAGATTTTAAATACAGGTTTTGCACTACATCTAATGTAAGCGGTCTATTCGCGGCGCCATAAAGGCTTAAGTGAAATTCGGTATTTAAATCACTCCAAGAACTCTTTGTCTCCTCCTTATCATAAGCTTCAGCCATTTTCTCTAACAAAGCCTGACTATTTTCAATGTCAGCCGTGGTTAAATTTGGGATGGCTAAACGCAGCAGTTCAGTCTCTAATAGTGCTCTAAGCTGAAATAACTCGTTCATTTGCTCTGTTGATAATTTGGTTGCAGTGGCACCTTTGTGTGCTTCAAACTCTACTAAGCCTTCAGCTTCGAGTTGCAGTAAAGCTTCTCGCACAGGAATTCTGCTGACATTTAGTGCATCAGCTAAGGCGCTTTGACGCAAAGGTTCACCGGCTTTTATTTCGCCAGTTAAAATCTTTTCGCGGATTGCCTCGACGACAATTTGGGTTCGGGTTTTATATTCAGTACTCATATGATTTATGATAACTCGCAGTGAGAACTATGTATACCTAACAATGTTTATTGTATACAATATGCAAAAAAAGATCCGTTTGGAATATTCAAATGATTTTACGAGAAAATCCTTACTTTTGGGCGTCTTTGGCAGTCCTACTTTGGTCAACCGTAGCGACGGCATTTAAGATTGCCTTAGACTACCTAAGTCCAATGGAATTAGTGGTTTACGCTACCACATGCTCGGCTATAGCCTTGGTGATCACGTGTTTTGTACAAAACAAAGCGTCACAATGCCCAAAGGAATTCATCAAGCGACCAGTATACTATCTCTTGTCAGCTTTACTAAACCCCATAAGTTACTATTTTGTCTTATTTGGCGCTTATAGTTTACTGCCTGGTTCTCAAGCTCAACCGATAAATTATACTTGGGCAATATCTTTAACTATTTTGTCGGCAATATTTCTAAAGCGCCCGATCCGCAAAAGAGATGGCTTTGGCTGCTTTCTTGGCTATGCTGGCGTTTTTATTATCGCGACACAAGGCAATATTACGTCATTCCAGTTTGATAGCTCCTTGGGGGTCTTTCTGGCATTGCTTTCAACATTTTTGTGGTCAGCATACTGGATATTGAATGCGCGAGTTGGGGCAGACGCAACTGTGTCACTAACCATCAGTTTTTGTATTGCGTCGATCTTACTATGGGTGTTCTTAGGGCACGCTATTGATGTCAGTAAATTGACCTCCATTTCCGCTTCCGCCGTTGTTTATATTGGTCTATTTGAAATGGGCATAACCTTCCTATTTTGGTCCAAGGCGATGAAACTCACCACCAATACATCGGTAATTGCTAATCTTATTTTTTTGTCGCCCTTTATATCATTAACTTTATTGTATTTCGTGCGAGACGAGATAATCTACCCATCAACGATTATCGGTCTTGTCATAATCATTATCGCCTTGCTAATTCAGCAGGTATCTTTTAAAAACAGGAGTATTACATGACTCATGGTGTCGGTGGTGCAAGTGAAGAACAAGCGCTTAGTACCCTAGAAAATATGGCAGGGCAGGTTGGCCCAATTGAGCTAGAGGAATATCAACAACGTGTTGGAAAAGCACAGAGTTTGATGCGACAGAAAGGGATTGATGCCCTTTATTTAAATGCTGGAACCAATCTTGAATATTTCACTGGCTTGCGCTGGTATGCCAGTGAAAGACTAGTTGGTGCAATCGTATTTAAAGAAGGGCCTATTACTCTGATAGCACCGGCATTTGAGCAAGGTTCACTTGAGCAAGCCATGATTCTCAGCTTAGAGACATTGCTATGGGAGGAGCATGAATCGCCGACCGAAAAAATGCTCGAATTTTTAGCTGCGAGAGTAGGGGAAAATTGCAAACTCGCGATTGATGAATCGACTGCTTACGCACTTGTCTCGAAGCTAGATAATAATAAACAGGGTATATCTTTGTGCGATGGTGCAGTTATTAGTGCTGAATGTCGTATGCATAAATCTGCGAGCGAACTAAAGATCATCCAGACAGCAATGGACATGACACTAAAGGTTCACCAAGCTACTGCATCCATGTTGCGTGAAGGGATGACAACCGCGCAAGTGAGAGCTTTCATTGATCAAGCACATAAAAAGCTTGGCGCGCCAGGCTCGTCATTTTGTATTGTATTGTTTGGTCAAGCAACAGCCTATCCTCATGGTGTTAACTTCGAACAAACATTACAGAAGAACGATTGGGTTTTAATCGATACGGGTTGCAAACTGTTTGGTTACAACTCTGATATTACTCGAACATACGCTTATGGCGCACCGACCGAAGCGCAAAGAGAGTTCTGGGAATACGAAAGACGCCTGCAAGAAGTGGCCTTCAATGCCGCGCAACTGAATAATACCTGTGCTTCTGTTGATGATGTGGTTCGTGATGAACTGAAACAATTAAACCTTCAAGCTGATTACAAATTGCCTGGTGTTCCACATCGCACAGGGCATGGCATTGGCATGGATATCCATGAATGGCCATATTTGGTTGGTGGTGATGAAACAGCTTTGGCGCCGGGAATGTGCTTCAGTAATGAACCAATGGTGATCAATCCAGAACAGTTTGGCGTTCGACTTGAAGATCACTTTTACATGACCGAAAGCGGCGCTAGGTGGTTTACAGAGCCCTCTCGCAATTTAGACGACCCGTTTAATTTACTATCTGATGGTGGCAACTGACAGCGGAAATAAAAAAAACTGCCACCTAAGCGATGCTTAGTGGCGGTATGTTGATTATTGAGCAGGGAGAAAAGATTGCTTTGGTTTGCTCAATAATCATTATTTTTCAAGCTTAGAAACTATAGTTCAAACCCGCATAATAGGCTCGGCCTAGTAAGGAGTAATTTAGACTTCCCCAGTTTGTAAACGGGTTATCTAACCAAGTTTCGTCCGTCACATTATTCACACCAATATATATACTCGCCTCTGGCGTTACGTCATAACCAAGCCATAGGTTGTGTACAATCGAGTCTTCGATATTTTGGTTTTCATAGCGATCGGGGTTTAGGTCTTGGTAACGAGGACCGCCCTGAGTGAACTTGGTCGTCCAACGTATGCTTAAATCATCGAGTGAATAAGTGGCCATGATGTCAGCTTTCCACTCTGGTGATCCTAGCGTGCCCGCAGCCTCATACTTCAGTGGCTTACCTTCAACAAAATCGTACTCAGTGTATGATTTCTCTAGTTGGTGAGTTAGCCCCATTGCTAGCGCGAGTGTTCCAGATAAATCAAACGACTTTGCCATATCAATAGCATAGTCAGCTTCAATATCTATCCCTCTACGTCGCGAGTTATCGGCATTTAAGAAGGTGTCTTTTACAGACAGCACATCGCCGTTGCTAGCACGTTCAATCTGACCACAATACTCGTTATTAATTGTTTCTAAATCAACACAGTTGCTTAGTACACTGCTCGCACCAAAGCTGACGATGAGATCAGTCAAATCAATATCGTAGTAATCGATAGAAACGCGCAAATTATCAACAAAGCTAGGTTGGAAAACAAAACCTGCAGTAAATGTCGTTGCCGTTTCTTCATTCAGTTCAGTATTACCCGAGCTAATGATTTTACCGCGCTTACCTTTTAAGTTTGAATCCCAATCATCAGCAATGCCAAGCGCTTGGCAGTTAGCTTTTCTGCGCCCGTCGGAAGGACCGCCATCAATTTGGTCTCTATCACAGGGATCGGTTAAGTCGCCATAACCAATAGACGTGCCGGCAAACATTTCACCTAGTTGCGGTGCTCTAACAGCTCGTGAATATGTGGTTCTAAAGCGTAAGTCATCATTAATGGCCCAGTTCACGCCCAGTTTAGAACTAGTGAAGCTGGCAGATTCGGTTGAATATTTAGCGTAACGAAGTGCGCCTTCAATCTCTAAGCTTTTCGCGAAGGGGGAATCACTTAAAACAGGAATCAAAAATTCACCGTAGACTTCCTTGATATTACGGCTAACATCATCTATTCCGGTTTTTTGTGAAGATAATTTACCCGATGACCATAGCTCAGACGGTTGATAGTCTAAACTCTCATAACGCAACTCTACACCTGCGCTTAGTTGTAATGTTCCTGCTGGCAACTCAAATGCATCACCTGAAACGTTCGCTGCGAAGCCATGACCGGTTACATCAGTCACAGTTTCATGACTAGCCATTACATAATCAATAACCTCTTGCGAAGCCGGTTCAAAGGGACTAAAGCTTGGGCAGTTACCTTGATCTTGGCACGGGCCAATTAGCGTAAAATTACCACTATTAAAGCGATCATTACGCAGTGCGTTGTCACTATTTAGTTTTGCTTTTGTGAACCCAGTGGTGACGTACATATCCCAAACCCAATTATCAGTTAAATCACCTTCGAGGGTCAAACTGCTTGAGAAGTACTCGCGTTTATTCTTATGACCACGGCCACCCGCTTCGTCAAAGGTATAAGGCAATAGTAGCCAATTGTCTCCGTAGGCATTTAGAGTGTCTTGCACTGAGTCCGGCACGGTGATGCCATCAGCTGTTAATGTGTCAACGGTAGTCCACGTATCCCAGACGAATGGGGGGTCAATTTCATCTTTGGATTTGGTTTTTGAGTACATGACGTCCACGGCCATTGTGATCTCATCAAACATGTAACCAAGTCTAGCGTAAGCATTTGTACGATCATAGGGGTTACGTGCCATTCCCCAATAGAGTGGATCAAAGCCACTACCATCGGTTGCTGAGTATAAGACGGATTAACGATATATACTACTCCTTGTGACAGCTGTCTTTTTGACTAGATTGGTTTGTTGAAATGTCGAATTGTGTAAGTGTTGTATGGCGTGTTAGTTTCCAACTTCATGGGTAGATAGGGCCTTGGTA
>NZ_JBLBVM010000021.1:0-4008 GCF_047250385.1 Glaciecola sp. MF2-115 | reverse complement strand
ACTCTCATCTGCTTTTAATAAGATATTTTCGGGTGCGCGCGCATTTGCTGTATGGTCTTCGCCAGGATAATTCAGTTGTTGTTTCAGTCAAAGTTGGGTAATGTTTAACTTCAAACAACGTATCAAATAACAACATCAAAGGAGTGAGGTTTGTTAATTCAATATCGCAGTAATCCAACCAGTTATAACAATCGCATCAGTTCACTCCCTTCGGTCGCTGGGACAAGCTTACGGGCGCATTTCACTTCGTTCAAAAGCTGCACCCATAAACTTGCCCTCTATGCGGGGTGTTATGCGTAAATTAATGACCCTACCGAGAGATATTGAAGCAGAAATATACTTTCTTACCCCGAACGAGGGAGGTAGAAGCACACCAGTATTCAGTGGTTACCGTGGGCAGTTTTATTATGATGGCTTAGATTTCGACGCTCGGCAGGAATATCCTGATGTTGAGACAGTTAAACCCGGTGAAACAGTTAGAACATATCTAGCATTTATGAGTCCAAAACTGCATCACAAAAAACTCTACGAAGGTATGGAGTTTCTGGTGCGAGAAGGCGCAAAAACTGTCGGGAAAGGCACAGTTACAAAAGTAATAGATCTTGAAAAATCTGCTAAAAACTGAATAGAGAACATAATAAATCACTTAACCTAGACTGCTATAAATGGGTACTCGTTGATTTTCTTATGCGAGCTTCGTGGGATGCTGATATTGAGTTATTGCCTCATCAATATATTCACAGGCTTGACGTTTGTAATTGTGAACCCTTCAACAATAAGACAGTGGCTTCCATATTCGCGAGCATTTGTCGTTTGGTTTCCGCTAACATGCATAAGTTCTCGTCGCGAAAGTTCAGTTCATGCTCGTTCTTTCAAGAGTCACTCTCATCTGTTTTTAATAAGTTGTTTTCGGGTGCGCGCGCATTCGCTGTTTGGTCTTCGCCAGGATAATTCAGTTGTTGTTTCAGTCAAAGTTGGGTAATGTTTAACTTCAAACAACGTATCAAATAACAACATCAAAGGAGTGAGGTTTGTTAAATCAACATTGCATTAATCCAACCAGTTATAACAAACGCATCAGTTCACTCCCTCCGGTCGCTGGGACAACTTTACGGGCGCATTTCGCTTCGCTCAATAGCTGCACCCATAAACTTGCCCTCTATGCGGGGTGTTATCGGTAACACAAAAAACTGAAAGCGGCGTAAGCCCAAAAGCGGTGCTTCGTTAGCTTTTCTTATCCGTGGTTCGCGGGCTGCCGGTGTTTGGTTATTGCCTCATCAGCGCATTCAAAAGCTCGACGTCTGTAACTGTAAATTCTTCAGCAGTAAGACAATGGTTTCCATGTTCGCGAGCATTAGTAGTTTGGTTGCCGCTAACAAACATCTGTTCTCGTCGCGAAAGTTCAGTGCAAGCTCGTTCTTTCACGAGTCATTCTCAAAGGTTTTAAACCAGTTAATTTCGGGTGCGCGCGCATTGGTTGTTTGGTCTTCGCCAGGATAATTCAGTTGTTGTTTCGGTTAAAGTTGGGTAATGTTTACATTCAAACAAAGCATCAAACAACATCAAAGGAGTGAGGTTTGTTAATTCAATATCGCAATAATCCAACCAGTTATAACAAACGCATTAGTTCACTCCCTTCGGTCGCTGGGACAACTTTACGGGCGCATTTCGCTACGCTCAAAAGCTGCACCCATAAACTTGCCCTCTATGCGGGGTGTTATGCATAGTCGAATCAGAAGCTCACATAAGACGGTATTGCTTCTGTGTATATCATTTTTATTTGCGTCGGGAGCAGATCAGTATTACCTGTTAGAATTTGGTCAGCCCGATATTACTTTTCTTCCTCATTCGCTAGCCATAGCTATTTGCCTTTTCTTCTGGTGTAAGCAACATGGAAAAGAACACAACAAAACGAATTTAAAATTTTATCCATTGGGTTGCGCGTTTTTCGGTTTTATTGGCGTTCCTGTATATGCATTTCGATTTTTTGGATTCAAAAGCGGGGTTATTCTGCTGTCTAAAGCACTATTAGTTCTTTTGTTAACGGTTTTGGCTAGCTTTGGGGTTAGTGAGCTTGTAGGATTAATTTTTAAATAGCAAACAATTACTACATAACTGTTAAGAGTAAGCTCTCCCTTTCAAAAGGTACGCTCATCTGTTTTTAATGAGTTATTTTCGGGTTCGCGAGCATTCGCTGTTTGGTCTTCGCTGGTCAACATCAGTTGTTGTTTTGAGCTCAAACGAGTATATTTTTACCTAAATGGTTAACGCAGGGAGACATGGATTGTTTAGTTAAAACCGTAATAAATTCAAGCTACATAACAAACGCATCAGTTCACTCCCTTCGGTCGCTGGGACAACTTTACGGGCGCATTTCGCTACGCTCAAGAGCTGCACCCATAAACTTGCCCTCTATGCGGGGTGTTATGAGTAATTATCCGCCAGTTGAAAATCCAAGCCTAGTAGGAACATTTGAAGCCAGAGCAAAAGCTGGCGGAGGATATGTTTGGGATGCAGTATTAGAATATAGAGTTTGGTGCAGCTCAAGTAATGGTGCACCAGACTTATATGAGGGTAACGACTATTATTAAGTATTTGAAACCTGCGAGGACGCACTAGAGTTTTCTAAGAAGAACTTAGGTTGTGAAACACCGTTAGCTTTAGTCCTTCAAAAAGAATACATAGATGAACCTAAGCCAGGTGTATTTATTCATAAAAAAGAAACGCGAATTGCTGAATGGCATTATGAGCTCTTATCTAGGCCAAGAAGAACAGAGTCCACGATCCTAAATTTTATGTCAAAAGACGCGCCAGATAATCGATTGGATATTATCAGAGGCCTAGTATAGAAAATGCAATGAAAGCTCGTTCTCTCAAGAGTCACTCTCATCTGTTTTTAATGAGTTATTTTCGGGTTCGCGAGCATTGGTTTTTTGGTCTTCGCTAGTCAACTTCAGTTGTTGTTTTGAGTTCAAACGAGTATATTTTTACCTAAATGGTTAACGCAGGGAGGCATGGATTGTTTTATCAAAATAGCAGTAATTCAACCAATTATAACAAACGCATTAGCTCACTCCCTTCGGTCGCTGGGACAACTTTACGGGCGCATTTCGCTACGCTCAAGAGCTGCACCCATAAACTTGCCCTCTATGCGGGGTGTTAGGTTTTGTCGTTAAAGCTGGAGGATTAAAATTGAGTAAATGGTTTGCAGTTGCAGGTTGTATGTTTTTAAGTATATCTATTGTTGATTTTCTTAGCTTGTACGCTCCTTTGGTTTCTCTTCTGCAGCAAAACCTAGTGTTTAATGAACCTGCCGACCCAAGAGTAATCGCTGGGGCAATAAGTTCTTCTATGGTGTCTCAAATGGCTTCTGTACTTTTTTATATTATCCCGATTTTAATGTGCTCAATGGCGTCAATTAAATATAAATTTGATGCAAGGTGGTACAAAATAACGCTAAAGATTTTTGGGTTTATATTGTTACTAACGCCGATTATTAATTCGGTAATTGGTATCTATGTTCTTTTTTTGGGGTTCCGTAAAAAATCGCTGTGATAATAGCTCTAATTGCTGGCTCGTTCTTTCAAGAGTCCCTCTCATCTGTTTTTAATGAATAATTTTCGGGTTCGCGAGCATTCGCTGTTTGGTCTTCGCTGATTAACATTAGTTGTTGTTTTGGATTCAAACGAGTATATTTTTACCTAAATGGTTAACGCAAGGAGGCATTAAATGTTTAATCAAAACCGGGTTAAATCAACCTTTGCTAACAAACGCATCAGTTCACTCCCTTCGGTCGCTGGGACAAGCTTACGGGCGCATTTCGCTTCGCTCAAAAGCTGCACCCATAAACTTGCCCTCTATGCGGGGTGTTATATGCCAGTGAGAACATTTAAAATTTTTGCGCTAAATTAGCAAAACTATGGAGTGACTTTAAAAGTATGGAAGTATACGAATACGATTTAGTTGCGTTACTTATTCTTATCATTGGCCTCTATGTACTAACTAAAA
>NZ_JBLBVM010000020.1:0-3868 GCF_047250385.1 Glaciecola sp. MF2-115 | reverse complement strand
CATTGAATATGGCTACTCGTTCTTGGAGGTTTTCTTCTGAAAAAAGGTCGTAGAGTTGTTGTGCTAACATCTTTTTCTTTATGAAAATTTGAAAGCACTAGTTTGATCTCATTAATATCATAGTCAACATAAGTTTGAATTAACTAAAACTCAGTGGTCGAAGCTTAACCGATCAGCATTACGCGAAGGCGGGGACCTCCTAGCACATCTAGTAAGCGCACTGGTGCTATGTTTACGTTTACTATGTAATGTGGGGGGTCCTCGCCTGCGCGAGGATGACGGGTGTTTTTACGAGGATGACGTTTTGTAATATTATGCCAAGTGTTCACTGTGAGAGGATGCCGGTTAGTACACGTCCAATTTCTTACAGGCATAAAAAAACCCGTCGCTAGGACGGGTTCTTCTAATGGGAGCCTGACGGTGTGCTACTCTCACATGGGGAAACCCCACACTACCATTGCCGCTAATACGTTTCACTTCTGAGTTCGAAATGGGATCAGGTGGTACCGTATCGCTATTGCCGTCAGGCAATTCTGTTGATGTCTCAGCCTTAGCTAAGTCATCGAATTTGGTTGTTCTTAACAATGTTAGAAAGCTAATAATTAATGTCTTTATTTAACGTCGAGCATCGCTACTCTTACGACTTTATTTGATTTGGCAACTTGTCACACATACCACCAAGGCTTACGCCATTTTGGTGTTGTATGGTTAAGCCGCACGGGCAATTAGTACAGGTTAGCTTAACGCTTTACAACGCTTCCACACCCTGCCTATCAACGTTGTAGTCTACAACAACCCTTCAGGACAGTTAAACTGTCTGGGATGACTCATCTCTGGGCTCGCTTCCCGCTTAGATGCTTTCAGCGGTTATCGATTCCGAACGTAGCTACCGGGCAATGCCATTGGCATGACAACCCGAACACCAGCGGTTCGTCCACTCCGGTCCTCTCGTACTAGGAGCAGCTCCCATCAATCATCCAACGCCCACACCAGATAGGGACCGAACTGTCTCACGACGTTCTAAACCCAGCTCGCGTACCACTTTAAATGGCGAACAGCCATACCCTTGGGACCGACTTCAGCCCCAGGATGTGATGAGCCGACATCGAGGTGCCAAACACCGCCGTCGATATGAACTCTTGGGCGGTATCAGCCTGTTATCCCCGGAGTACCTTTTATCCGTTGAGCGATGGCCCTTCCATTCAGAACCACCGGATCACTATGACCTACTTTCGTACCTGCTCGACGTGTCTGTCTCGCAGTTAAGCTGGCTTATGCCATTGCACTAACCTCCTGATGTCCGACCAGGATTAGCCAACCTTCGTGCTCCTCCGTTACGCTTTGGGAGGAGACCGCCCCAGTCAAACTACCCACCAGACACTGTCCACACGCCCGATTAGGGCGCAATGTTAGAACATCAAACATACAAGGGTGGTATTTCAAGGGCAGCTCCACATCATCTGGCGACAATGCTTCATAGCCTCCCACCTATCCTACACATGTAGGGTCAATGTTCAGTGCCAAGCTGTAGTAAAGGTTCACGGGGTCTTTCCGTCTAGGTGCGGGTACACAGCATCTTCACTGCAATTTCAATTTCACTGAGTCTCGGGTGGAGACAGCGTGGCCATGGTTACACCATTCGTGCAGGTCGGAACTTACCCGACAAGGAATTTCGCTACCTTAGGACCGTTATAGTTACGGCCGCCGTTTACCGGGGCTTCGATCAAGAGCTTCGCTTGCGCTAACCCCATCAATTAACCTTCCGGCACCGGGCAGGTGTCACACCGTATACGTCATCTTTCGATTTAGCACAGTGCTGTGTTTTTAATAAACAGTCCCAGCCACCTGGTCACTGCGGCCCTCATTCGCTTAGGAAGCAAGTTCCATCACAAACAAGGGCGTACCTTCTCCCGAAGTTACGGTACAATTTTGCCGAGTTCCTTCACCCGAGTTCTCTCAAGCGCCTTAGTATTCTCTACCTGACCACCTGTGTCGGTTTGGGGTACGGTTCGCTATATCATAAGTTTAGAGGCTTTTCCTGGAAGCATGGTATTTGCTACTTCAACACCTTAGTGTCTCGTCTCGTGTCTCAGGCATGTAGATGTCCGGATTTTCCTAAACATCAACCCTACGCACTTTCACTTGGACAACCATCGCCAAGCTAGCATAACCTTCTCCGTCCCCCCTTCACTGATATAACAAGTACGGAAATATTAATCCGTTTCCCATCGACTACGCGTTTCCGCCTCGCCTTAGGGGCCGACTTACCCTACCCTGATTAGCATGGGATAGGAAACCTTGGTCTTCCGGCGTGGGGGTTTTTCACCCCCATTATCGTTACTCATGTCAGCATTCGCACTTGTGATATGTCCAGCAAACCTCCCGGTTCACCTTCAGCCACTTACACAACGCTCCCCTACCACTTGAACCTAAGTTCAAATCCGCAGCTTCGGTATATTGCTTAGCCCCGTTACATCTTCCGCGCAGGCCGACTCGACTAGTGAGCTATTACGCTTTCTTTAAAGGATGGCTGCTTCTAAGCCAACCTCCTAGCTGTCTTAGCCTTCCCACTTCGTTTCCCACTTAGCAATATTTTGGGACCTTAGCTGGCGGTCTGGGTTGTTTCCCTCTTCACGACGGACGTTAGCACCCGCCGTGTGTCTCCCGGATAGCACTCATCGGTATTCGGAGTTTGCAAAGGGTTGGTAAGTCGGGATGACCCCCTAGCCTTAACAGTGCTCTACCCCCAATGGTGTTCGTCCGAGGCTCTACCTAAATAGATTTCGGGGAGAACCAGCTATCTCCCGGTTTGATTGGCCTTTCACCCCCAGCCACAAGTCATCCGCTAACTTTTCAACGTTAGTCGGTTCGGTCCTCCAGTTGATGTTACTCAACCTTCAACCTGCCCATGGCTAGATCACCGGGTTTCGGGTCTATACCTAGCAACTAAACGCGCAGTTAACACTCGCTTTCGCTACGGCTCCCCTATACGGTTAACCTTGCTACTAAATATAAGTCGCTGACCCATTATACAAAAGGTACGCAGTCACAGGACAAGCCTGCTCCTACTGCTTGTACGTATACGGTTTCAGGTTCTATTTCACTCCCCTCACAGGGGTTCTTTTCGCCTTTCCCTCACGGTACTAGTTCACTATCGGTCAGTTAGGAGTATTTAGCCTTGGAGGATGGTCCCCCCATCTTCAGTCAAGATAACACGTGTCCCGACCTACTTAATATGGCAACTATGAAACTTCGTGTACGGGGCTATCACCCTGTATCGCTGTGCTTTCCAACACATTCCACTACTTCATAATTACTCGGCTGCTCCCCGTTCGCTCGCCGCTACTTGGGGAATCTCGGTTGATTTCTTTTCCTAAGGGTACTTAGATGTTTCAGTTCCCCTCGTTTGCCTCATTAAGCTATGTATTCACTTAATGATACCGCCGAAGCGGTGGGTTTCCCCATTCGGACATCTGTGGCTCAAATGCTTTTTGTCAGCTCACCACAGCTTTTCGCAGACTTACACGTCCTTCATCGCCTCTAACTGCCTAGGCATCCACCGTATACGCTTAGTCACTTAACCATACAACCCAAAATGGCGTTTGTATTCACCCCGCCAAGAATGAACTACAAGGCTATTTATCAGTCACCGCCTTTTTAATCAGAGACTGCGGTGCAGCGCATCCACAAGTGAATGTCTGCGTGTTGTATGCGTGACAAGTTT
Organism: Glaciecola sp. MF2-115; assembly: GCF_047250385.1. Taxonomy (NCBI): domain Bacteria; kingdom Pseudomonadati; phylum Pseudomonadota; class Gammaproteobacteria; order Alteromonadales; family Alteromonadaceae; genus Glaciecola; species Glaciecola sp. MF2-115. Next base: position 144 of record NZ_JBLBVM010000020.1, on the reverse strand, counting down.
TGCTAATCAAATTATCGTGCTAAATCATCGCGCTTTTTGCGATGACTTTTGCGCAAGGCGGGCTCACAGTACTCTTTAGGAGTATCATTCACCGTTCTTTTGCTAGCACATTTGTCAGATAGAGTAGCGTTGAAAGAATCTCAT
>NZ_JBLBVM010000019.1:0-3826 GCF_047250385.1 Glaciecola sp. MF2-115 | reverse complement strand
TTGATTTAACTCGGTTTTGATTAAACAATCCATGTCCCTCTGCGTTAACCATTTAGGTAAAAATATACTCGTTTGAATCCAAAACAACAACTGATGTTGACCGGCGGAAATCAAACAGCGAATGCTCGCGAACCCGAAAATAATTCATTAAAAGCAGATGAGAGTGACTTTTGAATGAACGAGCTTCAGACTTTCAAATTTCAGAGCCATATTTAGTAGCGTTAGTAGTTTGGGTGTTTTCAGCTAGTACTTTTTGCGATATTAGCTGTAATTCAGTTATGTATTTCTGCTGTCTGAAAACACGCTGCAAATTATATACAACCATTATAGCTATCAATGCCAGGAACCAACTGTAATTCCCAGTAAACAAACCAATTGATACAAAGACAATTGGCGGAATTATTTCAATGGCAAGTCGATTAAATCTCTTACTTTTTGAGGTTGATAAAGTCTGATATTGCATAAGCAGTTTGACTTCTGTTTCAGATAGTTTCAAAGCTTTCCCCCGAAGAAGAATAACACCCCGCATAGAGGGCAAGTTTATGGGTGCAGCTCTTGAGCGAAGCGAAATGCGCCCGTAAGCTTGTCCCAGCGACCAAAGGGAGTGAACTGATGCGTTTGTTATATCTGGTTGATTTAACTCGGTTTTGATAAAACAATCCATGTCCCTCTGCGTTAACCATTTAGGTAAAAATATACTCGTTTGACGTTGAAACAACAACTGATGTTAATCGGCGAAGACCAAACAGCAAATGCTCGCGAACCCGAAAACAACTCATTTAAAACATATGAGAGTGACTCTTGAAAGAACGAGCATTCGCCTGAGTCACTGAGGACACTTCGCTTATATTAGTGAGTTCCCTATTGGAATATCCAATAAAAGTAGGAAATTAAAGTAATTACAAACAACATTGGAAAAATATAAACCTGTACCTTTTGAGTTCGGTTTAATGTTTTAGATGTTGCGAATAAAAAGATAAATGATGGTACCAGTGCTAAGGCGATAGGTAACATAAAATTTGCGATAAGATTCCCTGACACATTTGCAACCGAATCTGCCAATGACCCGATATAGTAGAGCTGAATTAGGAATGAAAAAAAGCATATGCCAAAGATTACGCCAACAAGGCTTTTACTACTCATCTCATTACTCTTAAGCATAACACCCCGCATAGAGGGCAAGTTTATGGGTGCAGCTCTTGAGCGAAGCGAAATGCGCCCGTAAAGTTGTCCCAGCGACCGAAGGGAGTGAACTGATGCGTTTGTTATATTTGGTTGATTTAACTCGATTTTGATAAAACAATCCTTGTCTCCCTTCGTTAACCATTTAGGTAAAAATATACTCGTTTGAACTCAAAACAACAACTGATGTTGACCAGCGAAAACCAAACAGCGAATGCTCGCGAACCCGAAATTAACTCATTAAAAACAGATGAGCGTGACTCTTGAAAGAACGAGCTTTAGAAAATACCAAATAGCGCTTTTATCTTCTTAAAGTCTGACATATTTAGGCACTCTATTTTCTAAAATACGAACCAACTCTGGCTGCATCCTTTCGTAATTATCTGGAATATCAAGACAGACTAAACGCTTATCTTTTAGAAGGTCTTTATATTTTTTGCGCACCTTATTTTTATGGCTTTTTTCCATAACTAGAATGACATCTGCCCATTCTACTAAATCACCCGACAATGGTGTTTCTGAATCCAAGTTTGTTCCACAGCCGATAGCATCTACGTTGTCATATTGATTGAAAACCTCTTCAGCCGTTGGACTTCGTAAGCGATTTTCAGAACACACAAACAAGAGATTCATTTTACTTCCACCACATAACACCCCGCATAGAGGGCAAGTTTATGGGTGCAGCTTTTGAGCAACGCGAAATGCACCCGTAAAGTTGTCCCAGCGACCGAAGGGAGTGTACTGATGCGATTGTTATAACTGGTTGGACTAATGCAATTTTGAATTAACAAACCTCACTCCTTTGATGTTGTTATTTGATACGTTGTTTGAAGTTAAACATTAACCAACTTTGACTGAAACAACAACTGAATTATCCTGGCGAAGACCAAACAGCGAATGCGCGCGCACCCGAAAACAACTTATTAAAAGCAGATGAGAGTGACTCTTGAAAGAACGAGCATGAACTGAACTTTCGCGACGAGAACTTATGCATTTTAGCGGAAACTAAACGACAAATGCTCGCGAACATGGAAACAGTTATCCACATTAAGATGAGTATTCGGTTTTAGAGAAAGAGCTTTAGGTGATGTTGATAAGGCAATAACCAAACACCGGAAGCGCGCGAACCACGGATAAGAAACACTAACGAAGTACCGCTTTTGAGCTTACTCCGCTTTTTAGCTTCTTGTGTTAACCATAACACCCCGCATAGAGGGCAAGTTTATGGGTGCAGCTTTTGAGCAACGCGAAATGCGCCCGTAAAGTTGTCCCAGCGACCGAAGGGAGTGAACTGATGCGATTGTTAGGTAGCCGGAATTTATTACGATTTTGACCAAACATTCCATGTTTCCTTGCGTTAACCATTTAGGTAAAAATAACACTCGTTTGACGTTGAAACAACAACTGGTGCTGACCAGCGAAAACCAAACAGCGAATGCTCGCGAACCCGAAATCAACTCATTAAAAACAGATGAGCGTAACTCTTGAAAGTAAGAGCTTGCGCCACAGCCAACTATTATGTGGCTGACTATTAAAACTGACTTTTACCATACTTTGACCTGAGTGATTTTCTGAAAGGAATTAAAGTAGATAATAAAAATAAACTATTAACACCAATAAAAAATAAAAAACCACGAATCGCCTCATACTCATAGCCAATAAAACTGGATGGCATTAAGCAGAGAAAAGCTACAGTTAATATAGATCGCTTATGCGTGTTCCAATATAATTTTAACCCTTCGGATTTCACGTACACCCTAACACCCCGTATAGAGGGCAAGTTTATGGGTGCAGCTTTTGAGCGTAGCGAAATGCGCCCGTAAGCTTGTCCCAGCGACCGAAGGGAGTGAGCTGATGCGATTGTTATGTTGCTGAATGTTGGTGCGATTTTGATACAACAATCCATGTCTCCCTGCGTTAACCATTTAGGTAAAAATATACTCGTTTGACGTTAAAACAACAACTGGTGCTGACTAGCGTAGACCAAACAGCGAATGCTCGCGAACCCGAAATTAACTCTTTAAAAACAGATGAGAGTGACTCTTGAAAGAACGAGCTACTTCTTGTTTTTATTTTGGGCTTTATCATTTGCCGCTTCATTTTGCAGACCATCTGTAGTTAGCGCTGATTGCTTTTTTACCTGCTTCCTATACTTTTCCAGCTCCAGATTATACTGCTTGCACTCATCATTATACAAAAATCTAGGCAGAAACCTCTGCAGCAAAAACGTACCGATGAATGGCAGCAGTAAAAGAAAATAATTTCCTATAGGCAAAAACACAATTAGCAATAAACATGGTGCAAGACTAATTACAAATATGGCGATTGCTGTGGATAAATAACCCTTTGGACGCTCTGGAGCAACTAACATACATAACACCCCGCATAGAGGGCAAGTTTATGGGTGCAGCTTTTGAGCAACGCGAAATGCGGCCGTAAAGTTGTCCCAGCGACCGAAGGGAGTGAACTGATGCGTTTGTTATGTTGCTTGATGTTATTGCGGTTTTGATACAACAATCCATGTCCCTTTGCGTTAACCATTTAGGTAAAAATATACTCGTTTGAAGCCAAAACAACAACTGATGTTACTCAGCGAAGACCAAACAGCCGATGCTCGCGAACCCGAAAATAACTACTTAAAAAC
>NZ_JBLBVM010000018.1:0-3505 GCF_047250385.1 Glaciecola sp. MF2-115 | reverse complement strand
TACCAAGGCCCTATCTACCCATGAAGTTGGAAACTAACACGCCATACAACACTTACACAATTCGACATTTCAACAAACCAATCTAGTCAAAAAGACAGCTGTCACAAGGAGTAGTATATATCGTTAATCCGTCTTATACTCGGCTGCTTTGGTTGGTGGTTTGCTGATACTGTTAACGGGATATTTATTTACTTTCTTAAAGTGGCAAGGGGATAAATATGAAGTTTGGTATATTCAACAAGAAATGTGACACCATACCATCTACTTACATAGTTTCCCCATAACAAGTAATAATACTTGTCATGGGGGTCTTATCGAGAACTCTTACCATTAGAGACTTAGCTTGAGTGGCTTAGCTCGCCTTAGGAAACTCAGTTAACAATACTTGAACCGACTTTGAGAGATCGTCAGAGTCTAGAGCATTGACTGCTTCATCTTGTGTATTAAGCTTTCTTTTTGCAGAGCCATACCATACAGCCTCACGTTTCTCTCTATCGAAAATATCAATAGCAATGCCGGCGAGGAGCACTTTTACTTCGGTAACTTCGCCTACATCCCCATCTTGGAAGTTACTCATCCAGCGCGCGTTTTCTGAGAAGTAATTAGGGTGTTTCTTAAATTCTATTTTTTCATTTGCACCGACTGAGAACAAGACCACAAGATCTGCGTTTGTCCTTTCTTCGGTAAAGCGATAGCCTTTGGTTTCAAGCTCGGCTTTGATGCTCTCCATAAGGGTAGCACTAATCTCCTGACTCGGTTGAAAGTCGCCATTGATAAACATTGGGTCGTCTTTTACCCAAGAAAAGGTCGTGTAGTTTTGCACTGCTTGCTTTGATTCTGTATTTACCATAAGTGCTGGCTCAACAGCACAAGCAGTCAAAGTTAAAACGGCACCGAGCGTCATTAGTGCTTTAGCCATGAGATTTTTCGTTGTGTTCACGTTCATATCAATCCTTAACATGTTGCCTTGAAACTGAAAAAAGAAAGTAATGACTATTACTTTCTTTTAAAAGATAGCAGTGTTTTTAAAGTTGCACAATTATTAGGCTATGCATTTATTCGGCTACGCATTTATTAAGCTTTGCATTAATTCCGCTATTCAACTACTAGCCAACATTCATTTCTTTAGCTTTAGGCCAAACAAAAAGCGCAAAAGGTTCACATGTCGAATTACGGCGAAAAGCAGATAGCAAGTTAGCACAGTCAACACTAGAATACTCAACGCCTCCATAGCGACAGGCAAGTCAAAGCGACGCAGGTTGAAGGCGATAACAATGATTAAAGTTTGATGAAATATATACCAAGGCAAAACGGCTTCATTTGCATATGTCAGCAATCGAGAAGGTTTATTTAAGTAGCGACCAGCATAACCAACTAAACCGAGCATCCAGAACCATAAATTAGCAATAATCACTGCGCCATACAGGTATTGAACCGCTATATAGTTCCGAAAAGCCTCTCCCATAAAAGGGAACACGCCATTTCTGTCCATCGCAACTAAACCGTAAGTACACAAACCAAGCACTAATAAGATTCTGCGCTTATCGATAACAGCCTGCCAAAGCGCTTCTTTTGAGGCAAAAAGATAGCCCATCAACAAAACTAAAAAATATTTTGTATGACTCCACCAATCGTCAGTTAGACCATGCGTTGTAGGAAACTCGGGACGCACATGAACCCATGCTACTAGTAAAATGCTGGCAAAAATGAAGATGAGCTTTAAATTACTTACTTTTTTAAATAATGCACTTGCAACTAGCTTGCGGCACAACGGGCGAAGTAGCAAAAACACACTTGTGTATACGAACAGGTAGATGAGATACCACAAGTGATTCCAGGTCCAAAGACCAATACTAGAGTAACGGTCAGGAGCAACATCTGTTTCCGGATCTGAAATCAAATATTCAGTCCAAAAATATGCGTATGTACCAGAGAATTGTTGCTGCTCAATCAACTCATAATACAGTTGTGGCGGAACAATCACCGCCATACCGAACAACAAAGGAACCAACAACCTTTGGCTTCGAGTGCACAACAACGCCCCCGCTGAATATTTCTTATCGATTAGGGCAAGCGTCATACCAGATATAAAAAACAACAGACACATGCGCCACAGATTACTCATTACCATAAAGTTTTGTAGCAGCACGCTTTGTTGATCGCTTTTGATATGCCACCCCCAATCGGCAACATAATACATACCCAGGTGATACAATATCAGTAGCATAAGCGCGAGATTTCTTAACCAGTCCACATCATACCGTCGTACTTGTTGGTCGACAGCAGTAGCTACTTTTACTGATGCTATGTCTATTGTATTAATGTTCCCAATTTCATGACTTTGCATATACTTTCTCCACTGTTCTTGCAATTTATTGGTTCAGTGGTAGCCTAACTTTATTCAGCAGCAAACCCAGTCAAGAAGGACGGATTTACAGGCTTCTGTGACGAACGGTGGATAGCAGGGACGAATTTTGAACGACATATCACGAGACACTAAAGTTAGCTTATTTGCCAAGTTCGACAAGCGCCCTCGCGTGTACCTTCTTTGTTTGCTTGCGCTCTACTTGCTCACGAATAATATAATAAATGCCAGCTCTGTATGGATGGAAGCAAGCCGAGATGGTGCCGTTCCGGAATTTAGTCTTTGGGAACCTTTCGCTTGGGAAATTACCAGCGCATTGAGTACCTTCCTGCTAGTCCCAATTTTAGTTTGGTGGTTCAAACTCGTCCCGCTAAGTTTGACTCATTTTAAACGATTCCTTGCCCTACATCTTGGCGCAACACTAATATACTCAGCTCTGCACGTTGGCTTAATGGTATTGTTTCGCGAGCTAATCTATAAGGTTATGGGCGGAAACTATGACTTTGGTGATGTACTTTCAGAATTTTTCTATGAATACAGAAAAGATGCCTTTGGTTATTTTTTCTTTATGGCCCTTTACTACGCTTACCGCTTCATTTATTCCAGGCTTAAAGGTGAAGCAAGCTTTATTAACGAGCAAGAACACAGCAAACCCAGCGCGCCTGAACATTTCTTAGTAAGAAAGCTAGATAAAGAATTCTTAGTTAAAGTGCTTGATATTGACTATTTAGAATCGGCTGGCAACTACGTTAATTTATACGTTGCTGGGCGCATTTACCCATTGCGTTCAACATTATCGGGCTTAATTCCTCGTTTAGCTGAGAGAGGTTTTATGCAAATTCACCGCTCGTATGCAGTCAACCTAAACAAAGTACAGAGTATTGAAAGCCTTAGCTCTGGAGATGCTAAAGTGTATATTAATGACAGTATTAGCTTACCCCTTTCACGCCGCTACAAAGATAAGTTTAAGCAACAGCTACAATAGAGAATTAATCACTGTACCAAGGCCCTATCTACCCATGAAGTTGGAAACTAACACGCCATACAACACTTACACAATTCGACATTTCAACAAACCAATCTAGTCAAAAAGACAGCTGTCACAAGGAGTAGTATATATCGTTAATCCGTCTTATACTC
>NZ_JBLBVM010000017.1:0-3414 GCF_047250385.1 Glaciecola sp. MF2-115 | reverse complement strand
AATCTCCTGCTTTGGCTTACCGCTTTATTATACTAAATACCATGGTGAACTTGGATCGGCTGCTAAGACTGTTTGATCATAAGAACAGCCTACTTAGTTCAAAAGGTGATCAAAACGGAGTTTTCACACAGGCTGGGCTCACTTAAGACCGTTGGACCTTCATGGTCAGTTACGGAATCTTTGCCCCAGAATCCGGACATTGCTACTTATTCGACATTTTGAATGTAATTTTGTTTTGATTAAATATTTTGGCTGGCAAAGAACACCTGCGAGTTCAATTAGTCAATGCAACGCTACACTGACGTAAATAGATGGTACAGCCAAATTGCATGGCTAATAATTTGTGCAGGATAACGATAACAGAGGTAGATGTTTGAATTTTTCATCCGTAGAGTATCGAATAATTAATTGGGATGCTGTTAAGTCGACAGTACCTTGTCATCTTAACCAATACAATATTGATGCTTGCCATTATTCTTGGCTTTGTACATTGCATCATCGGCGGCCTTAAGTAGTACTTCCTGAGAAGTATAAGCAGGCGAATCAAATATTACTCCTATACTGGCGCCAACGCTTACTGAAAGTTCGTCTATAATTAGGGGAAATTCAAGGTCGGATAAAATGCGATTTACTATATTTACAGTAGTGTCTTTACTACTCAATCCATCTAACAAAATCAAGAATTCATCCCCTCCTAGTCTGCATACCGCATCACCGTCTCGTACTTTTGACTTCAAAATTTCAGAAACTCTGATTAAAAGTTTATCACCGATTAGATGACCAAAATCATCATTAACTTGCTTAAATCCGTCTAAATCGATAAAGAGAAGTGAGTAACGAACGACTTCTATTTTGTTATCTTTAGATAACAAAGATTCAATACGACGATTCATACTCTCTCGATTAAGCAATCCTGTTAGCCCATCATACTTTGCAACCAATTCTAATCTTTCCCTTTCTGATTTCTCTTGTGTTTTCTCCTCATATCTATAAATCGCACTTGATATATGTTGCGACGCGAAATGAAATAACCGCGCATCAGACTCGGTAAAAACTAAATGGTCGGTATAACTCTGAACAACAACGACGCCAAGCATTTTGCCGCCAGCGTTTAGCGGTGCTCCTAACCAAGATTCCGCCGAATGTGTTCGAGGGTCTAACTTACCTGATTTACTTAAATTAACAATTTGAGTATGGGATAAAAGCATGGTCTCACCGGCTTTAATGACCATTTCTGTCAATCCATTCGCAACAGGGCGTCTGGGGAAGTCATGGGCGTATTCTTTTTCTAAGCCATATGTATCTTGGTAAAAGCAGAAATTTAAAATCTGTCCTTCATTTTCAAGACGCGCAATATAAAAATTCGACGTATCAATAACATGGGATAGTTCGAGACAGACACTTTTGTATAGCGCTTCAATAGTTAGTTGTGAATTATGCGAAAGTTCCGAAATGCGAAAAAGAGTTTGAAGCAGTACCTCCATTTTTGTATTTTTACTTACCAATGTTTCCTGATGTAGCAACGCTTCTCGATTTTTTGTCGCGTTTTCCAATATGCCAGCTTCATAGCCTTTGCTGAATCCCCTTGCATATTCTAGAGTAACGGTACCAGTCAATTTAGTTGCTTCATTTGATTTCGAATGCATATGATTAATGTCAGTATTGTTTTGAGTATCCATACAACTACTATTTTCCCTTACTTGTCGAGTTATCGCCTAACTCATCTTTAAGTTGCTTAATCGGAAAGGCGCCTAGGTTTATAACATTAGGCAAGATTGGTCGCAATACACCTGAAGTGGCATAGTTAAATAGACCACTGCTTCAGTTATCAATGCAAAAAAATTATTTTGAATCAAGCATCGAAAGATATTTTTGCGCCTTTAATTAATTTTTGAGCCAAGAGTAATTATATCCTCTGTCCAACAAACTATTTTTTAGCTCATTCTTTATCTCGTTATCACTTCGCATGTAAATTGAGCGAAGTTCATTATCATAACTTTCAGGCTTGAACCCTCTTTCTATCGCTTTATCATACCAACAGTGTCCATCATTTATATTGCCAAGTAACATGTGAGAGGCACCAATAAGAGTGCATGGTCTAAAATCAGTTGGGCTTAATTCATGAGCTTCTTCACCTAATTTCAAGGAATCAGAATATTGGCACAAATCGCGATACACACCACCTGAAGTTGTTAGTAAAGCAGAGTTTAGTTTTTTATTACTTCCAGAGAATTTAAACGGATAATTCGATTGAATTGTTCTAATAATCAGTTCCGGATTCTTACTTTTTCTAAAATCAGCAATCGCATTGACTAAGCTCCACGGTTTTTTTGTTCTCTCCCAGTGCTTCAAATGTATTTTTGCTCTGTTCATATAAAAATCAAGCAACGCTTGAGAAGTTTCATGAGTATCAAATCCTTTCTCATGAAGCCAAAAAAAGTCTTTTTCAGAAGCATCGCCTTTTTGAAGCCTAGTTAATATTTTGTCCGCATAAGAACTTCTTTTTATTTTATTTAGTCCAAATTCTGGGAAGTCGCGAAAATGTTCCAAATACTGAGATTTTGCCTTTGCTTGTTTGGCTTCCTGAACTAGAGCTGCCTTCTTCTTATTAAGTACTTTTACCCGTTCTGAGTCTTCTTTTATTTGCTGCTCTTCTCGTTTAAAGGCCAAGATATAAGGTTTTATAGCAGCTGTGATATTATTTAGTACTTCATGATTAGAGAACTCTTGCTTTGTGACTGTTTTAGACTTTTTTGCTTTAATCTTCAGCGCCAAACATAAGTTAAGAAATTTAGGGCTATCGTTGTTTTCGATCAGTTCAAATAGGCTCACAAATTCATTGCCCATTGCCTCTGATAATTTTTTCGTATTGCAGCGAGTTATGTATGTTCCTTTTGTTGAGCAATAACGAGACAAAACCTCCATATAAGTTCGATGAACTGGGTATTGTGTCAAAGGAAACAATACCTTTGCTTTATTGACGATGGTTTCCAACTTTATAACTTCCTTGTGCCGCAAATCCTACATTCTAAGATAATAGCCTTTGCAATAAATAGTTAATCTGCGTAATAGGTATGAATTCTATTAGCAGTTCATCATGCAATCGAATTTACTATTCCACTTCAGACATAATGGATTGTGATCTACAAAGCGAATAAGCAACTCAAAAGTATGATAGACATGATGCTCTTAAAAATACTTACATTACAATTTTAAGACGATGTTTTTGTATTGGCTAGGAATGACGCGTGAGATGTATCAGATACGGTCCGGTTTAGGCTCAGGCTGTGTAAAAACTCATAAATTGCCGTAAGTTCGAGTGCTATGTTCACTCTTTCGTGATGGTAAACGACTCTTATGGTTAGTTTGGTATGTTTCTGATTTTCTATATTATGATAATTGGTAACAGGCTGT
>NZ_JBLBVM010000016.1:0-3158 GCF_047250385.1 Glaciecola sp. MF2-115 | reverse complement strand
AAAATACCTCTGATCAGCCAAAAGTAGCCTTCAGCAATTGACAACACTCCAGCTAGAAATAGAAGCTTCATTTTCAGGCTCATAACTTCAAAACCTAACACCCCGCATAGAGGGCAAGTTTATGGGTGCAGCTCTTGAGCGAAGCGAAATGCGCCCGTAAAGTTGTCCCAGCGACCGAAGGGAGTGAACTGATGCGTTTGTTAGGTAGCCGGAATTTATTACGATTTTGACCAAACATTCCATGTTTCCCTGCGTTAACCATTTAGGTAAAAATAACACTCGTTTGACGTTTAAACAACAACTGGTGCTGACCAGCGTGAACCAAACAGCGAATGCTCGCGAACCCGAAAAAGGCGGATTAAAAACAGGTGAGAGTAACTTTTGAAAGAAAGAGCTTACTTGAAGCTACACTAAAGTTATTGCATAGCCAAAAATAAAAATATATCACCAATAAATACAGACCAGATAGCAAGCCAAACATTAATGCTACTTACAATAAAAAATCGCTTTAGCACTGGTTGGTAAACCCTTACAAAAATTAAAGTCGCAATTAATATATACAAACCGATAGAAATAAATGACGCTAAGGACTCAGGCAAAAGTATCGAAAGAGATTCACTCAAGAGTACCACTGAGATAAAACCAGTTACCCCAGCAATATAAATAAGATACTCAGAATAATTATTAGAAATGTAGTCATTTGTACTTAAAAAGCATGTCGCTAGTGTAGCCGGCAATAATAGCAATATTAATTGAAAAGCTAGATAAACTCTTTTATCACTCATTAAACCCTAACACCCCGCATAGAGGGCAAGTTTATGGGTGCAGCTCTTGAGCGAAGCGAAATGCGCCCGTAAAGTTGTCCCAGCGACCGAAGGGAGTGAACTGATGCGTTTGTTATGTTGCTGAATGTTGGTGCTATTTTGATAAAACAATCCATGTCTCCTTGCGTTAACCATTTTGGTAAAAATATACTCGTTTGACGTTAAAACAACAACTAATGTTGATTAGCGAAGACCAAACAGAAAATGCTCGCGAACCCGAAAATAACTCATTAAAAACAGATGAGAGGGACTCTTGAAAGAAAGAGCTTACGCCATAGTCGTTTGTTATATGTTGTCATCAGCTAATCTCCACTTCAAATAGAAATAAACAGCTGGTAAAAGCAGTAAACTTAAAACAATAGTGCTGACAACCAAATAAACAAGTGCCGACATAGCGCCCATTTCAAGTTCCAAATTTATGTACCATGCAAACGATATAGAAATTATAAAAATAAAGATAGTTAAGCTTTTTGCGGGCATTTTAACCGCAGATTTAAACCAAACATTAGGCATTGATAGAATCACCCATGCAGGCGCCAAGCATATTATCCCAAGTAAAATCATCACAGCTACAAATACTATATCCAATCTTTCATACTCTAATGAACCTTTGAAACATATAACGCCCGCCTAACACACAATGTGTTGGCATGGCTTTTTGCATTGTTTGCCAAAACCATGACAACTAATCATTGTCGGAGTTAAGGCGCTTGTTATATTTTAGTTTGGCAAATATATGATTGTCATAAAATTTACCGTTTTTATAAATAGCCTGTTGAAGAACAGCTTCAGCTAAATAATTACACTTCTCCAGTACTTTCATTGAGCCGGTATTACCCGAAAAGACTGCGGCGTAAATCCTATTTATGTCAGTGGTTCGAAAGACCTCTTCTGTAACAATATTAACAGCCCGTGTGGCAAGACCTTTACCCCAATGTTCAGAACTAAACCAATATCCAACTTCTCCATTTCGTGAGTATTCGAATTCGTCTGTCGAAACTCCTATGCAACCAACAAGCTCATCTTCTATCGCAATTGCTCGAATAAAGCCTATTCTGCTGCCTTCTTTTATCCACCAATCGGCATCAACCTCGGTATAAGGATTAGGAATTTTTGATGATAGGTACTCAGATACTCTCGGATCATTAAGAATTTCAATTAACTTAATCTTATCAGAGTCTTTAAATTGTCTTAATGAAATCATTTAATAAGTAAAAACACTAGTTGAGAAAATATAACACCCCGCATAGAGGGCAGCATTGCGTGCAACCGCACGTAATGATGTCCCAGCGACCGAAGGGAGTGCGTTTATGCGATTGTTATGTTGTTTCGTTTTGGTGCGATTTTGATAAAACATTCCATGTTTCCTTGCGATAACAATTTAAGTAAAACAATACTCGTTTGACGTCGAAACAACAACTGATGGTTACTAGCGTGAACCAAACATCATGCGCTCGCGAACCCGAGAACAAGTTTCTGACAGAAAGAAGAGACTGACTATTAAAAGAACGAGCTTACACAAATTTTTATAGTTGAATTGCATTTATGCAGCGGTTAAATCTAACCGCTGTACTCTAGCTAAATCTAAATTTTGCTTTGCTTGCCAAAGCTCGTAATTATCTTGCATACTCAGCCAGCTTTCAGGTGTTCTGCCAAGTGTTTTTGATAAACGCAGTGCCATTTCTGGGCTTATAGCGCTTTTCCCCTTTACAACCCTACTCAGGGTTGATGCAGCCACACCTAAATGTGTAGCTAATGTTCTACAGCTAATGCTGTATGGCTCCAGATATACTGCTTCAATAAATTCACCAGGGTGCGGTGGGTTATGCATATTCATTAGTGATAATCCTCATAATTAAGAATGTAAGCATTACCATCCTTGAACTCAAATGTTACTCTCCAATTTCCATTTACAGATATAGACCAGATGTTCGCTCGTTCACCTTTAAGCCTATGCAAGGAAAAGCCTGGTATATTGATATCGTCAATTTCATGGGCGGTATTTATAGCCGCCAGTTGCATACGTAGCTTTTTTGCGTGCTGAGTTTGAATGCCTGTGGTTTTACCTTTCTCGTAAAATACCTTTAGGCCTTTGTGTTTGAACGATTTGATCATGGAAACAGTGTAGCGTGGTGCGCATCACAAAACAAGAAAAACACAACACCCCACACAGAAGGCAAGTTTATGGGTGCCGCTCTTGAGCAACGCGAAATGCGCCCGTAAAATTGTCCCAGCGACCGAAGGGAGTGAACTGATGCGTTTGTTATATTTGGTTGATTTAACTCGGTTTTGATAAAACAATCCATGTCCCTCTGCGTTAACCATTTAGGTAAA
>NZ_JBLBVM010000015.1:0-2851 GCF_047250385.1 Glaciecola sp. MF2-115 | reverse complement strand
TGGTGAGTTTAAAAAAATTGATGGCATTACTTTTACCTACATTAAGGGCTGGGTTTTATAAGTTGGTGACTACGAAAGCTCTTTCTTTCAAGAGTTACTCTCATCTGCTTTTAATGAATTATTTTCGGGTTCGCGAGCATTAGTTGTTTGGTCCTCGCTGATTAACTTCAGTTGTTGTTTCAATGTCAAACGAGTATATTTTTACCTAAATGGTTAACGCAAGGATACTTGGATTGTTTTATCAAAACCGAGTTAAATCTACCAAATATAACAAACGCATCAGCTCACTCCCTTCGGTCGCTGGGACAACTTTACGGGCGCATTTCACTTCGTTCAAAAGCTGCACCCATAAACTTGCCCTCTATGCGGGGTGTTATGTGGAAAGGTGGTTAAGTTGAGTATCGATTATTCAAAATATAATATTCGTGAACTGGAAGATATTCTTGATAATATTGATGGGGAAAAATTTCCGGATAGAAAGCGAGATGCTGAGATAGCGCTATCTGAGCTATTAAAACATTCAACAACCTTGGATGACAAACCAGGTGTTGGTAAACGTCTGATGGGTATGGTTTTGTCTATAGTACTAGCCATTTTTTGTGTTTACATTTTATTTGTTGCTGTGGTTGATCAACAAATACTAATGCGCCGAGATTTCATTAGTTATTCCCGTTGGCCAGTGACGTTTTGGCTGTTAGTGGTGTTTTGGTCAGTTTGTTTGCTTGTAAGTATCTCTTGGGGCCGAAAATTGTATAGATCTGGCAATGTAAAATGATAGTGGAGGCTCTTTCTTTCAAGAGTCACTCTCAAAGGTTCTTAATAACCTAATTACGGGTTCGCGAGCATTTGTTGTTTGGTCTTCGCCATCGAACGATAGTTGTTGTTTCAACGTCAAACGAGTATATTTTTACCTAAATGGTTAACGCAGAGGGACATGGATTGTTTTATAAAAAGCGAGTTAAATCAACCAAATATAACAAACGCATCAGTTCACTCCCTTCGGTCGCTGGGACAACTTTACGGGCGCATTTCGCGTTGCTCAAGAGCTGCACCCATAAACTTGCCCTCTATGCGGGGTGTTATGTGTCATGGCGAGTTAAGTGAACTGCCCAAGTTGCGGTAAAGATGGTGTTAGCTGGTTATCGCGCTTCAAAGTGGCGTTTCATAAATATCCAGTATGCAGTGTTTGTAAAGTTCAATTAGTGCCCGATAGTAAGTCAAAACTTAAGGCTACGTTTATTTTTGCTGGGTTACTATCGCTTGCATTTTTGGCTTATCCACTGACTGGTAGTGTTTCTTTAAGTGTATTTTTTGCAGCAATTAGTTATGCGCCGTATTCATTTGTAAAGCTAATAGTAAAGAAGGATAGCCTGTAACCTTATTATCAAACTGAAGAGCAAGCTCGTCCTTTCAAGAGTCACTCTCATCTGTTTTTAAAGAGTTATTTTCGGGTTCGCGAGCATTCGTTGTTTGGTCTTCGCTGATTAACATCAGTTGTTGTTTTGAATTCAAACGAGTATATTTTTACCTAAATGGTTAACGCAGGGAGACAAGGATTGTTTTATCAAAACCGCAAATACATCAAGCAACATAACAAACGCATCAGTTCACTCCCTTCGGTCGCTGGGACAACTTTACGGGCGCATTTCACTTCGTTCAAAAGCTGCACCCATAAACTTGCCCTCTATGCGGGGTGTTATGTGTCTTTCGTACAGAGGTGGATAGTTTGGAAAAAGTGCTAATATTTTCATTCGGTTTCTTGATTTGTATTTTATTCATCTTTGCCTTGGTTTTATTATCTTTCGGTTTATTTAAATATTCAGGTTTTTTATTAAAAACAAGAGAGTCAAAAAACTATTTTTGTAAGGCTATTAATTTCATTGCTTTTAAGCCCCTTTCTGACGAAATAATACTCAAGAGGTTATTTGGTTTTTCAGTTTTGTTATCTTTAGTTTTATTCTGTAGTTTAGGTTTGTTATCTTATATAAATCATAGTGTTGTGTAGTTAAAACATAACAAAGGACTATAGTGCAAGCTCGTTCTTTCAAGAGTCACTCTCAACTGTTTTTAATAGGTTATTTTCGGGTTCGCGAGCATTCGCTGTTTGGTCTTCGCTGATTAACATCAGTTGTTGTTTTGGATTCAAACGAGTATATTTTTACCTAAATGGTTAACGCAGAGGGACATGGATTGTTGTATCAAAGCCGCAATAACATCAAGCAACATAACAATCGCATCAGTTCACTCCCTTCGGTCGCTGGGACAAGCTTACGGGCGCATTTCGCTACGCTCAAGAGCTGCACCCATAAACTTGCCCTCTATGCGGGGTGTTATCAGTATCATGAGCAACTAAACGAGGAGGGCAAATGAATGTAATCACGAAATGGTTAATTCTTTTGGCATTAATTTTTATTGCTATTAGTTTCTATAGTTACGGAAACTCAACAGGCATGTTTATTTTTATCATTTTAGGTTTTCTTTTTGAGGCCGCGTTTTGGTTAAAGCTATTTAATCGTAAAAAGAAACGAAGTAGCACGTAATAGTATTGCTTGTTAGATAGTCCCCTCGGGTTCGCGAGCGTGTGATGTCTATTCGTGCTGCCCGATTGACTTTAAAGCTGGCTCTATCGCTAAAACAGAAAGCCCATCTCAAAGTGGATAGCTGTTTCCATGTTCGCGAGCATTTGCCGTTTGGTCTCCGCTAACAAGCATAAGTTCTCGTCGCGAAAGTTCAGTTCATGCTCGTTCTTTCAAGAGTCACTCTCAACGGTTTTTAATAAGTTGTTTTCGGGTGCGCGCGCATTTGCTGTTTGGTCTTCGCCAGGATAATTCAGTTGTTGTTTCAGTCAAAG
>NZ_JBLBVM010000014.1:0-2256 GCF_047250385.1 Glaciecola sp. MF2-115 | reverse complement strand
TTGAGCGTAGCGAAATGCGCCCGTAAAGTTGTCCCAGCGACCGAAGGGAGTGAACTGATGCGTTTGTTATAACTGGTTGGATTAATGCAATTTTGAATTAACAAACCTCACTCCTTTGATGTTGTTATTTGATACGTTGTTTGAAGTTAAACATTACCCAACTTTGACTGAAACAACAAGTGAATTATCCTGGCGAAGACCAAACAGCAGATGCGCGCGCACCCGAAAATAGCTTTTTAAAAACACCTGCCTTGTCCTCTTGAAAGAACGAGCGTGCGCTTAACTTTCGCGACGGCAACAAAGGTCATTTAGCGGAAACCAAACAACAAATGCTCGCGAACATGGAAACAGTTATCCACCTTGAGATGTGCTTTCTGTTTTAGCGATAGAGCCAGCTTTAAAGTCAATGGGGCAGCACGAATAAACATCACACGCTCGCGAACCCGAGGGGACTATCTAACAAGCAATACTATTACGTGCTACTTCGTTTCTTTTTACGATTAAATAGCTTTAACCAAAACGCGGCCTCAAAAAGAAAGCCTAAAATGATAAAAATAAACATGCCTGTTGAGTTTCCGTAACTATAGAAACTAATAGCAATAAAAATTAATGCCAAAAGAATTAACCATTTCGTGATTGTATTCATGCACCTTCCTTGTTTAATTGACTTAGTTGCTCGCGTTACACATAACACCCCGCATAGAGGGCAAGTTTATGGGTGCAGTTCTTGAGCGAAGCGAAATGCGCCCGTAAACTTGTCCCAGCGACCGAAGGGAGTGAACTGATGCGTTTGTTAGATTTGGTTGATTTAACTCGATTGTGATTAAACATTAAATGCCTCCTTGCGTTAACCATTTAGGTAAAAATATACTCGTTTAACGTTTATACAGCAACTGATGTTGACTAGCGGAAACCAAACAGCGAATGCTCGCGCACCCGAAAATCACTAGTTAAAAACAGTTGGGAGTAACTCTTGAAAGAACGAGCTTTAGCTATAGTCGTTCATTATATTGCTTGTTCGCAATACTGATCTTTGTAAAACGTAAGTCTACCGTTGAAAACTGATTGAAATCTATTTTTCAGTTTTTTTGATAAATTCTCTGCTACTTTATAGTCTTTATTTCCAAAATCATATGTTGAAGCAGAATAGCAATAAACGTTTAGAAAATTTTGAACTGCTAGCTGATAGTCCTGGGAGTTTTCATATATTGCATGAACAAGCACCTTCATTTTTTCTGGAAGCATTCTTTCTCCACCTTCCTGAATTTTTACCATTGAATTGTCCTTAGCGAATGAATCGAGGGCACTAATAAGTTCAGCCTTTTCTATGTCTGAAACAGAAAAATACATTGTCCCATAAGCCTCATGGGATATTCGATAACATGAAGATAAACCAACAATCGACAAAAAAAATAACGATTTCAAAATTTTCATTAACAACCTAACACCCCGCATAGAGGGCAAGTTTATGGGTGCAGCTCTTGAGCAACGCGAAATGCGCCCGTAAGCTTGTCCCAGCGACCGAAGGGAGTGAACTGATGCGTTTGTTATGTGGTTTGATGTTATTGCGGTCTTGATAAAACAATCCATGTCTCCTTACGTTAACCATTTAGGTAAAACAATAGTCGTTTGACGTTGATACAGCAACTGATGGTTAGTAGCGTGGACCAAACAACGAATGCTCGCGCACCCGAAATAAACTCATTAAAAACAGATGAGAGTAACTCTTGAAAGAACGAGCTTATACCAAGTCCTTTGTTAGTCGCTGTCATTATTTTTACCAAGTCCGTCTGCTCTTTTTTTCGCCCTAAAGGGTCCATACCTGCTATATTCCGCTTCTTTATCTAAGACGAACCAGATGTTTGGCTGTGTTTTTCTTAGCTCCGCTTGCCTCGCTAAATAATCACCAATTGTAGAGTCTACTCCAACAGCAATGTTTGAACATAGAACAGCTAATAACAAAGCTACGATATAAGATACCCATAAGCTCAACACTATATAAAGACACAGAAAAACTGCTAAAAACAAACATAACTTGAGTGGGAGTGATGGCTTTAAACAGTAATAAACTTTCTTAGCTTCCAAGTCTTCGCTCACTATGCTGTCGTAGAAACATAACACCCCGCATAGAGGGCAAGTTTATGGGTGCAGCTCTTGAGCGTAGCGAAATGCGCCCGTAAAGTTGTCCCAGCGACCGAAGGGAGTGAACTGATGCGATTGTTAGGTAGCCGGAATTTATTACGATTTTGACCAAAC
>NZ_JBLBVM010000013.1:0-1849 GCF_047250385.1 Glaciecola sp. MF2-115 | reverse complement strand
CTTTGATGTTGTTATTTGATACGTTGTTTGAAGTTAAACATTACCCAACTTTGACTGAAACAACAACTGAATTATCCTGGCGAAGACCATACAGCAAATGCGCGCGCACCCGAAAATATCTTATTAAAAGCAGATGAGAGTGACTCTTGAAAGAACGAGCATGAACTGCACTTTCGCGACGAGAACTTATGCATGTTAGCGGAAACCAAACGACAAATGCTCGCGAACATGGAAGCCACTGTCTTATTGTTGAAGGGTTCACAATTACAAACGTCGAGCCTGTGAATATATTGATGAGGCAATAACTAGACAACGGCGGCGCGCGAACCACGGATAAGAAAAACTAACGAAGCACCGCTTTTGGGCTTACTCCGCTTTTTAGTTTCTTGTGTTAACCATAACACCCCGCATAACGGGCAACATTGCGTGCAGCCGCACGTAATGGTGTCCCAGCGACCGAAGGGAGTGAGTTGATGCGATTGTTATGTCGTTTAGGTTTGCTGCGGTTTTTATAAAACATTCCATGTTTCCTTACGATAACCATTTAGGTAAAACAATACTCGTTTGACGCTGACACTACAACTGATGGTTAGCAGCGGGGACCAAACAACGAATGCTCGCGAACCCGAAAATAACTCATTTAAAACAGATGAGAGGGACTCTTGAAAGAACGAGCCTGTGCCACAGTCGCTTGTTATCTATGTCTCATAGCGCCAAAACCAAAATATATATTGAAACACAGTAAATATCACGAGAGGAATGTGCACTATAAAACGATTATTTAGAAACTCCCTCCCGAAAACTTTGTAACTCAAGTTACGCGCGTTTACAGAGAAATAGAATGCAGGCAAAGCTAATGAGTAGTAGAAAATCCCCAACAATCCAAATCCTAAAGCATTCGCCAACTCCCCACTCAAAACGAACTCAACACCGTAGATAAAAACAAAAGGGAAGCTACTGTAAATAAACGCAATAGCTAATATTAAGATGCAAATTCGGGCTAACAAATTTCAACACTCGGATAGTGCATAACACCCCGCATAGAGGGCAAGTTTATGGGCGCAGCTTTTGAGCGTAGCGAAATGCGCCCGTAAAGTTGTCCCAGCGACCGAAGGGAGTGAACTGATGCGTTTGTTATAACTGGTTGGATTAATGCAATTTTGAATTAACAAACCTCACTCCTTTGATGTTGTTATTTGATGCGTTGTTTGAAGTTAAACATTACCCAATTTTAACTGAAACAACAACTGAATTGTCCTGGCGAAGACCAAACAGCAAATGCGCGCGAACCCGAAAATAGCTATTTAAAAACACTTGAGAGTCACTCTTGAAAGAATGAGCATGAAATGAACTTTCGCGACGAGAACTTATGCATGTTAGCGGAAACCAAACGACAAATGCTTGCGAACATGGAAACAGTTATACACATTAAGATGAGTGTTCGGTTTTAAAGAAAGAGCTTTTGGTGATGTTGATAAGGCAATAACCAAACACCGGAAGCGCGCGAACCACGGATAAGAAACACTAACGAAGTACCGCTTTTGAGCTTACTCCGCTTTTTAGTTTCTTGTGTTAACCATAACACCCCGCATAGAGGGCAAGTTTATGGGTGCAGCTTTTGAGCGTAGCGAAATGCGCCCGTAAAGTTGTCCCAGCGACCGAAGGGAGTGAACTGATGCGATTGTTATGTTGCTTGATGTTATTGCGATTTTGATACAACAATCCATGTCCCTTTGCGTTAACCATTTAGGTAAAAATATACTCGTTTGAAGCCAAAACAACAACTGATGTTACTCAGCGAAGACCAAACAGCCGATGCTCGCGAACCCGAAAATAACTACTTAAAAAC
>NZ_JBLBVM010000012.1:0-1652 GCF_047250385.1 Glaciecola sp. MF2-115 | reverse complement strand
TCACTACTCGCTCTTCGAATTTAGTAATTCGATTCGGGTCTTCATAGATATGTTTAAATATTCCACTGCCGCTAAATTTCATCTCGTATTCATACTAAATGCATAACACCCCGCATAGAGGGCAAGTTTATGGGTGCAGCTTTTGAGCGAAGCGAAATGCGCCCGTAAAGTTGTCCCAGCGACCGAAGGGAGTGAACTGATGCGTTTGTTATGTTGCTGAATGTTGGTGTGGTTTTGATACAACAATCCATGTCTCCCTACGTTAACCATTTAGGTAAAAATATACTCGTTTGAATCCAAAACAACAACTGATGTTGACTAGCGTAGACCAAACAACAAATGCTCGCGAACCCGAAAATAACGTTTTAAAAACAGATGAGAGTCACTCTTGAAAGAACGAGCCGAAATAGCTCTTTGCTACCACCCATGAGAATCATACAAACTGTTAAGTTGATATGTTGCAAACAAACTAAACAACACTATAAAAGATGTAAATTGAAGCGCGTATTTTTTAGAACTGACTTTTAAATAAAACAATGCAAAAACTAATAGTAAGAAGGTAATTATTGCAATCAATGAATTGCTCTCTGCACGAGCGTAAAACAAACTGACGAAAAGCCCGTGACAAGTAATTGCCATTCCAAACGAGATAAACAAAACAGTAAGGTGATCAAGGATGTAATGTTTCTCTCTAAATAAAGCGACTATGCAGCCTGTTACCCACAAGATAGTGAAGATCAAATCTGAAGTACCATGTCTCCACAAAATGAAACCAAACGCTTCCTGGCCTAACCTCAAATAAGAGAGGGATAGTCCGAAAACTAAAAGCACAAATAAAAAAATATTTTCGCTAACTTTTGACATAACACCCCGCATAGAGGGCAAGTTTATGGGTGCAGCTTTTGAGCGAAGCGAAATGCGCCCGTAAAGTTGTCCCAGCGACCGAAGGGAGTGAACTGATGCGTTTGTTATAACTGGTTGAATTACTACTATTTTGATAAAACAATCCATGTCTCCCTGCGTTAACCATTTAGGTAAAAATATACTCGTTTGAATCCCAAACAACAACTGATGTTAATCAGCGAAGACCAAACAGCCAATGCTCGCGAACCCGAAATTAACTCGTTAAAAACAGATGAGAGGGACTCTTGAAAGACCGAGCCTGCGCCATAGTCTTTTGTTATGCAGTTTTACCACAAAGCCCTATTTCTTATTTCTTATTTCTTGGCAGTTATAGCAAGCACTTTTTCCAGAGCCTTGGTTATACCATGCATGTTTCCAGCCTTTTTCATCACAACTTTCAGGCTGTAGGTCATACCAATACAGCGAAAGGTACTCTTCATCAGAGCCATGATAGATGCGCATAGTGCTAGAAACTTCAGTGACCGTTTCACTTTCAATGATTTCAGCTATAGTGAATTCACCGACAAATACGATACCATCTTGAGCGTATTCTTTGAAATCAGCGAGAATTTGTCGTTCAGCTTCAGTTTCTGAAGATGCTTTAGTGATCACTACTCGCTCTTCGAATTTAGTAATTCGATTCGGGTCTTCATAGATATGTTTAAATATTCCACTGCCGCTAAATTTCATCTCGTATTCATACTAAATGCATAACACCCCGCATAGAGGGCAAGTTTATGGGTGCAGCT
>NZ_JBLBVM010000011.1:0-1433 GCF_047250385.1 Glaciecola sp. MF2-115 | reverse complement strand
CATGTAAAGCCTGATTTGGTTTTGATTTATAAAGTTGATTTCAACATATTAAAGCTAGCCAGAATTGGCTCTCATAGCGATCTATTTAACTAGCACGCTAACACCCCGCATAGAGGGCAAGTTTATGGGTGCAGCTTTTGAGCAACGCGAAATGCGCCCGTAAAGTTGTCCCAGCGACCGAAGGGAGTGAACTGATGCGATTGTTAGCACTGGTTGATTTAACTTGGTTTTGATTAAACATTTAATGCCTCCTTGCGTTAACCATTAAGGTAAAAATAGCACTCGTTTGGATCCCAGACAACAACTGATGTTTATCGGCGAGAACCAAACAGCCAATGCTCGCGAACCCGAAATTAACTCATTAAAAACAGATGAGAGTAACTCTTTAAAGAAAGAGCTGACACATTACTTACCTGTTGCCATTTGATAAAAATATAGCCCCAGTAATTGCAGCACATTAAATATAACGACCATTACGGTAAAGTAAATTACTGCAGATAAAAAACCACCATCTAGAGGAATACTAAGCCCTAATGCCAAAGCAATTGAAAACAGAAGTGAAAAAGTAGTAATCCGCTTTGCTGCTATTCTCGGTTGCTTAAATAATATTCTAGGGATCGAAAGAATGAACCATCCGACCGAATAAGAAAATAATAAAGGTAGACCTATAAATACAAGTGCCATTACTTAACCATTTGGATTGCTAACACCCGGCATAGAGGGCAAGTTTATGGGTGCAGCTCTTGAGCGTAGCGAAATGCGCCCGTAAACTTGTCCCAGCGACCGAAGGGAGTGAACTGATGCGTTTGTTATAACTGCTTGGATTATTGCGATATTGAATTAACAAACCTCACTCCTTTGATGTTGTTATTTGATGCTTTCTTTGAATGTAAACCTTACCCAACTTTAACCGAAACAACAACTGAATTATCCTGGCGAAGACCAAACAACCAATGCGCGCGCACCCGAAATTAACTGGTTTAAAACCTTTGAGAGTAACTCGTGAAAGAACGAGCCTGCACTGAACTTTCGCGACGACAACATTTGTTTGTTAGCGGAAAACGAAAGACTAATGCTTGCGAACATGGAACTCGGTTTCATATAGCTAGATTAGGCGACATTGAAAACGTCGAGCATGAGCTAATGTTGAAAAGGCAATAACTAAACAAAAGGACGCTCGCGAACCTCGGATAAAAAGACTAACGAAGAACTGCTTTGGGACTTACTCCGCCTTTTGCTTTTTGTGTTAAACATAACACCCCGCATAGAGGGCAATTTTATGGGTGCAGCTCTTGAGCGTAGCGAAATGCGCCCGTAAAGTTGTCCCAGCGACCGAAGGGAGTGAACTGATGCGTTTGTTATAACTGGTTGGATTAATGCAATTTTGAATTAACAAACCTCACTCCTTTGATGTTGTTATTTGATACGTTGTT
>NZ_JBLBVM010000010.1:0-1402 GCF_047250385.1 Glaciecola sp. MF2-115 | reverse complement strand
TT
Organism: Glaciecola sp. MF2-115; assembly: GCF_047250385.1. NCBI lineage: Bacteria > Pseudomonadati > Pseudomonadota > Gammaproteobacteria > Alteromonadales > Alteromonadaceae > Glaciecola > Glaciecola sp. MF2-115. The sequence goes on along the minus strand of NZ_JBLBVM010000010.1, from coordinate 1,400 downwards.
TTAAGCTTTCTAGTTGGTTTGTGAGGTTCCCAATCAAGTTGGGAATGACGTATCTTCGTAGTGATATTATTCTGAAAAATGCTGTTTTTAAGCTTTCTAGTTGGTTTGTGAGGTTCCCAATCAAGTTGGGAATGACGTTTCTTCGTAGTGTGATTTTTAGGCTAGCTTTGTGCTCTTGATGACACTTTGTCTTGAGACAAAAAAAAGGCGCTCAATGAGCGCCTTCCTTAATTTCTAATGCGGTCTTATGCGAAGATTTTCGCAACAACACCAGCACCTACTGTACGACCACCTTCACGGATTGCAAAGCGTAAGCCTTCATCCATCGCGATTGGAGCAATTAGCTCTACTACGAATTTAAGGTTATCACCAGGCATTACCATTTCTACGCCTTCAGGAAGCTCTACAGCACCTGTTACGTCAGTTGTACGGAAGTAGAACTGTGGACGGTAACCTTTAAAGAATGGAGTATGACGGCCACCTTCATCTTTGCTTAGTACGTATACTTCAGCTTCAAACTTAGTGTGCGGGTTGATTGAACCAGGCTTAGCCAAGACTTGACCACGCTCAACATCTTCACGCTTAGTACCACGTAGAAGAACACCAACGTTCTCTCCAGCGCGACCTTCGTCAAGAAGTTTACGGAACATTTCAACACCAGTACAAGTCGTCTTTGTTGTATCTTTGATACCAACGATTTCTACTTCTTCACCTACTTTAACAATACCTTGCTCAACACGACCTGTTACAACTGTACCACGGCCTGAAATTGAGAATACATCTTCGATTGGAAGGATGAACGGCTTGTCGATATCACGCTGTGGCTCTGGGATATAGTTATCTAAAGCTTCGCCTAACTCGATGATTTTTGCTTCCCACTTCTCGTCGCCTTCTAGCGCTTTAAGTGCAGAACCTTGAATTACTGGCAAGTCATCACCTGGGAATTCATATTCTGTAAGAAGTTCACGAACTTCCATTTCTACTAGTTCTAGTAGTTCTTCGTCGTCAACCATGTCACATTTGTTCATGAAAACGATCATGTAAGGGATACCAACCTGGCGACCTAACAAGATGTGCTCACGTGTTTGTGGCATAGGACCGTCAGTTGCCGCAACAACTAAGATACCGCCGTCCATTTGAGCAGCACCAGTGATCATGTTTTTAACATAATCGGCGTGTCCAGGACAGTCAACGTGTGCGTAGTGACGAGTAGGAGTATCATATTCTACGTGTGATGTAGAGATTGTGATACCACGCTCGCGCTCTTCTGGAGCGTTGTCGATTTGATCAAATGCTTGAGCGGAACCGCCGTAAGTCTTTGCTAGTACCGACGTGATTGCCGCTGTAAGAGTTGTTTTACCGTGGTCAACGTGGCCGATAGTACCAACGTTTACGTGTGG
>NZ_JBLBVM010000009.1:0-1346 GCF_047250385.1 Glaciecola sp. MF2-115 | reverse complement strand
ATAGAAATAATGACCAATGGTGTATATAAGTAAATTAGCCATTTGCGGACTATCGATTGGCATCCTTTACGATAGATTATGCAACTTTTAATGGAGTAATTTATTATCGCTACCAAACACGCTAGAGAACATATTGCAGCTAAACCTGACCAAATATTTGGCACGGCAAATAAAAGCATAATAAACCAAAATAAATAGGCTAGATAAATCAATTAAACCCCTTTAACAAACCAACAAGCCATAACACCCCGCATAGAGGGCAAGTTTATGGGTGCAGCTCTTGAGCGCAGCGAAATGCGCCCGTAAAGTTGTCCCAGCGACCGAAGGGAGTGAGCTGATGCGTTTGTTATGTTGCTTAAGGTTGGTGCGGTTTTGATACAACAATCCATGTCCCTTTGCGTTAACCATTTAGGTGAAAATATACTCGTTTGAACTCAAAACAACAACTGATGTTAATTAGCGAAGACCAAACAGCAAATGCTCGCGAACTCGAAAATAACTCATTAAAAACAGATGAGAGCAACTCTTGAAAGAACGAGCTTGTACCTATCTTCATTTGTTATATCTCATCATCCTACTGGCTCCAAATCATCTGGCATTTGAGTGAGCTTCTCTCTATCCTCTGGGTTCCACGTTTGAGTCAGGTTTCTAGTATTCCAGCTTCGGTTTAAATGAGCGTAAACGTGTGCAATTTGAATTTTGTATTCAATTTCATCAATTTCGCCGTTTTCAGACATTTGAGTTACTAATGCATTTAGATGCTCAACAGCATCATCCAACTCATACATTAACGTTGACCATTCCAGTGGATTTTTGTTTTGAGTTATCATCCAAGCTCACCTGACACATAACACCCCGCATAGAGGGCAAGTTTATGGGTGCAGCTCTTGAGCGAAGCGAAATGCGCCCGTAAAGTTGTCCCAGCGACCGAAGGGAGTGAACTAATGCGTTTGTTATAACTGGTTGAATTACTACTATTTTGATAAAACAATCCATGTCTCCTTACGTTAACCATTTTGGTAAAAATATACTCGTTTGACGTTGATACAGCAATCGATGTTGAACAGCGAAGACCAAACAACAAATGCTCGCGAACCCGAAAATAACGTTTTAAAAACCGATTGGAGCAACTCTTGAAAGAACGAGCTTTCACAATATTCTATTAATACTCTGCCGCGACGCTGTAGTAATACATTATTGACCCCATAGAAATAATGACCAATGGTGTATATAAGTAAATTAGCCATTTGCGGACTATCGATTGGCATCCTTTACGATAGATTATGCAACTTTTAATGGAGTAATTTATTATCGCTACCAAACACGCTAGAGAACATATTGCAGCT
>NZ_JBLBVM010000008.1:0-1322 GCF_047250385.1 Glaciecola sp. MF2-115 | reverse complement strand
AATTCAATATCGCAGCAATCCAACCAGTTATAACAATCGCATCAGCTCACTCCCTTCGGTCGCTGGGACAACTTTACGGGCGCATTTCGCTTCGCTCAAGAGCTGCGCCCATAAACTTGCCCTCTATGCGGGGTGTTATGTGTGTCGGATACTTCGCTAGATGAAACTGGATTTTGATAGCTATATTAAGCATATGAAAGATAGCAGAGAAGTGATGCCAACTGAGCTCTATAACTTCGCGTCCAATCCGATGCATTATGAGTTAAATGGAGCCCAATCTTTGCATGACGCTTGGGTTGTATCTATCGCTATCGAGGAGGTGAGAGATACAAACCGTCCTTTTAATGCATCGTTGAAAATTTGTATTAAATTGCTTGGTCAGCAACATGACCGTAGCTTGATACTTAGTTACTTAGACGTTAAGTCTTATTCTTTTACTGGCATCAAAAATGATATGAATCCAAATGACACATTTCACGGAGACATATTAGATCATCGTGTAGCAATCAATTCAGATAGCTTCGTGCATACTTTACATGCGCGGTCGGGCTCCATTTTTAAGGTTGTTTTTGGGAGATTCTCTTATCATGAACAGCGAAACACATAACAAACGACAACGGCGGAAGCTCGTTCGTTCAAGAGTCCCTCTCATCAGTTTTTAATGAGTTATTTTCGGGTTCGCGAGCATTCGCTGTTTAGTCTACGCTGATTAACATCAGTTGTTGTTTGGGATTCAAACGAGTATATTTTTACCTAAATGGTTAACGCAGGGAGACATGGATTGTTGTATCAAAACCACAATAAATTCAAGCAACATAACAAACGCATCAGTTCACTCCCTTCGGTCGCTGGGACAACTTTACGGGCGCATTTCGCTCCGCTCAAAAGCTGCACCCGTAAACTTGCCCTCTATGCGGGGTGTTATGGTTAACACAAGAAACTAAAAAGCGGAGTAAGCCCAAAAGCGGTTCTTCGTTAGTTTTTCTTATCCGTGGTTCGCGCGCTGCCGATGTTTAGTTATTGCCTTTTCAGCATATTCACAGGCTCGACGTTTGTAATTGTGGACCCTTCAACAATAAGACAGTGGCTTCCATGTTCGCGAGCAGCAGCTGTCTCGTTTTCGCTAACATACATAAGTTCTCGTCGCGAAAGTTCAGTTAATGCTCGTTCTTTCAAGAGTTACTCTCATCTGCTTTTAATAAGATATTTTCGGGTGCGCGCGCATTTGCTGTATGGTCTTCGCCAGGATAATTCAGTTGTTGTTTCAGTCAAAGTTGGGTAATGTTTAACTTCAAACAACGTATCAAATAACAACATCAAAG
>NZ_JBLBVM010000007.1:0-1269 GCF_047250385.1 Glaciecola sp. MF2-115 | reverse complement strand
AATGCTCGCGAACCCGAAAATAATTCATTAAAAGCAGATGAGAGTAACTCTTGAAAGAAAGAGCTTTCGTAGTCACCAACTTATAAAACCCAGCCCTTAATGTAGGTAAAAGTAATGCCATCAATTTTTTTAAACTCACCAACAGATGAATTACTGCTGCCTATCTCTGTCATATAGAATGAACCGGGTATAACGGCAATTCCGCTCTCGCTATAAAAATTTTTAGTCAGAACGATGGTAACTTCAATCTTACTTACTCTAACCTCAATGGGGTTTAGCGCCTTTATAGATTCAGGAATGTTTTCATCTGAAATTGTTACCTCTTCGGTAGCCGTGTGATTCTCAAGTATCTCCCTTGCCGCCGCTTCTACTGCAATGACATCTAAATCAGCTGCGTTCGGATGCTCAACGCATGCTGAAAGCATGAAGAGCATAAATAATATCGATAGCTTTTTCATTTTAAACACTCCAATACATAACACCCCGCATAGAGGGCAAGTTTATGGGTGCAGCTCTTGAGCGTAGCGAAATGCGCCCGTAAAGTTGTCCCAGCGACCGAAGGGAGTGAACTGATGCGTTTGTTATATTTGGTTGATTTAACTCGGTTTTGATAAAACAATCCATGTCCCTCTACGTTAACCATTTAGGTAAAAATATACTCGTTTGAACTCAAAACAACAACTGATGTTGACTTGCGAAGACCAAACAACGAATGCTCGCGAACCCGAAAACAACTCATTAAAAACAGATGAGAGTGACTCTTGAAAGAGAGAGCTTATGCCATAGTTATTTGTTCATCTACTCATCTGCAACAAACCTAGTATTATAAAGCTTATAAACAAGCTTAATACTTAGAATAATACACAAAACTGCAAACGGTAAAACTAACAATACCTCGGAGCCGTGTCCAAAGTGCATATCCGGAAAGGCCCTAATGGAAACCATTACGCACAAATAACTAACCCAAACACTAATTGCAAAAAATGGCGACAAAAGAATAACAAACAACCATTGCTTTTCACGACGTTTTTTAAATTTATTAAAGGCCTGTCTGGATTTGTTCATAAACCCAATAACATCTCCGACACATAACACCCCGCATAGAGGGCAAGTTTATGGGTGCAGCTTTTGAGCGTAGCGAAATGCGCCCGTAAAGTTGTCCCAGCGACCGAAGGGAGTGAACTGATGCGTTTGTTATAACTGGTTGGATTAATGCAATTTTGAATTAACAAACCTCACTCCTTTGATGTTGTTATTTGATACGTTGTT
>NZ_JBLBVM010000006.1:0-1213 GCF_047250385.1 Glaciecola sp. MF2-115 | reverse complement strand
TGATCCTCCCCCAATTTAGTAGACATTCAGCTTGCCTTTGAATATGTGTTTTCATATTCATCGGGGGACACATAGCCAAGGTGGCTGTGCAGTCGAGTTGGATTATAGAACATTTCTATATAATCAAACAAATCAGCTCTTGCATCACTTCGTGTTGCGTATACTTTTCGCTTAACCCTCTCCGTTTTAAGTGAATGGAAAAAGCTCTCAGCGACAGCATTATCTAAACAATGGCCTCGGCGACTCATACTAGGTTGTAAATTATGAGCAACTAAGAAGTCCCTATAATCACCGCTAGCGTATTGACTCCCTTGGTCCGTATGTACCACAACACCAGATGCATCTGGTCGTCTCCAGATAGCCATCATCAGTGCCTTAATGACAATATTAGAAGTCATTGTTGACTGCATCGACCAACCAATGACTTTTCGTGAAAACAAGTCCACAACTATGGCCAAATACAGCCAGCCCTCGTATGTTTTTATATAGGTGATGTCCGAAACCCACGCCTCATCTGGCTCACATACCACAAACTGCTGCTGTAGATGATTATCTGCAATGACTGACGGTATAGCTGATTTGAAATACCGTCGCTTGTAGCCAATATTAGCTCTCAACTTGGCTTGCTTCATTAGCTTAGCCACACGATTTTCCCCACAAGTTTCACCTGAACGGCGCAACTCATGTGTAATGCGAGGACTACCGTAAACACCGCCACTTTGCACGTAACTGGCTTTAATCTGCTCAAGCAAACGTTGATTATCTATTTCGGTTTTAGACTGAGGTTTTCTCAACCACGCATAAAACCCGCTGCGATGAACATTCAGCACTTTGCACATAGCGCTTACGCGATAGATTTGGAGCCGCGACTTTATGAACGTGTACTTTTCTTTGACTCGCTTGCAAAGTACACGGCGGCTTCCTTTAGGATGTTTCTTTCTTCTGTGACGCGCTTTAACTCTGCTTTAAGCTTGCGTATTTCCTCTTGCTCCGCAGACTGACTGGTTGGCTTTTTCGCTTTATTGACCCAGTAATATAGAGACTTGTCGGAAATGCCTAAGCGCTTCGCGACACTCGGTATTGAAAAGCCTTTGTCCAATACTTGTCGAACGGCTTCTTGCTTAAATTCATCGGGGTATTTTTTATTCATAACACTTTTTACCTTACTTCGCTTTCTAAGTAAAAAATGTCTACAAATTTAGGGGAAGATCAG
>NZ_JBLBVM010000005.1:0-1181 GCF_047250385.1 Glaciecola sp. MF2-115 | reverse complement strand
TAAGTTCTCGTCGCGAAAGTTCAGTTCATGCTCGTTCTTTCAAGAGTCACTCTCAACGGTTTTTAATAAGTTGTTTTCGGGTGCGCGCGCATTTGCTGTTTGGTCTTCGCCAGGATAATTCAGTTGTTGTTTCAGTCAAAGTTGGGTAATGTTTAACTTCAAACAACGTATCAAATAACAACATCAAAGGAGTGAAGTTTGTTAATTCAAAATTGCATTAATCCAACCAGTTATAACAAACGCATCAGTTCACTCCCTTCGGTCGCTGGGACAACTTTACGGGCGCATTTCGCGTTGCTCAAAAGCTGCACCCATAAACTTGCCCTCTATGCGGGGTGTTAGCATGGAAGTGAAACTCGGCATTGGACTAGATGAAATTCGGTTTGGCATTTCACAAAGTTCTTTAGAAGATATGCTTGGAGAACCGGATAAAATAGACGTAGATTACGATGAACTTCCGTTACTGAAATACAATAAATTAATGTGTACTTTTTGGATGGATGACGGCAACAGGCTACATTGGATCCAATGCTCAAATCCATTACTAAGACTGCAAAAAACACTAGTGATCGGTAAAGATGTGTCAGATACCATCAGAAAACTTGAGTTAACGTTTGGGTATTCTCATGAGTTTGAAGATTATGGTTCTTCAGAAAGTTATAGCTTCCCGGAGAATGAAGTTGAAATTCAATCTGAGTACGGCATTGTGACTCAGGTATGTTTTGGGCACTACTGGAAAGGTGATACGCCTTTGTACACTAACTCTTAAATAAACCAGCGGGCAAGCTCGTTCTTTCAAGAGTCACTCCCATCTGTTTTTAATGAGTTGTTTTCGGGTTCGCGAGCGCATAATGTTTGATTCTCGCCAGTCAAGATCAGTTGTTGTTTGAGTGTCAAACGAGTGCTATTTTTACCTAAATGATTAACGCAAGGTGACATGGAATGTTGTATCAAAATCGAGTTAAATCAACCAGAGCTAACAAACGCATCAGTTCACTCCCTTCGGTCGCTGGGACAACTTTACGGGCGCATTTCGCTGCGCTCAAAAGCTGCACCCATAAACTTGCCCTCTATGCGGGGTGTTAGGTATGAGGACTAAATAGAGTGGAAATGTTCGGTAAAATAATTCAAGAAATGTATGGTTATACCTTGTTGGAATATTTCTTTTTTTTAGGCAGTGG
>NZ_JBLBVM010000004.1:0-1150 GCF_047250385.1 Glaciecola sp. MF2-115 | reverse complement strand
AATTCAAACTTATGTTGACTATGATATTAATGAGATCAAACTAGTGCTTTCAAATTTTCATAAAGAAAAAGATGTTAGCACAACAACTCTACGACCTTTTTTCAGAAGAAAACCTCCAAGAACGAGTAGCCATATTCAATGCTTCGTTGCCAATTGAGTGGCTTGAGGAAGCACTATCACTGACGCAAAACGTGACTCTCAGGCGCCGAAAACTCCCGCCAGAGCAAGTAATTCGTCTGGTTGTTGGTATGTCACTTTTGCGAAATGAATCTATCCAGGAAGTCGCGACTCGTCTGGCATTTACATCTAAAGGCCTCGACAATGGCTTGTTATCAGCAAGGAGTTCACTTAGCGAAGCTAGGCAACGGTTAGGCAAAGAACCAGTGAAAGCCTTGTTTGAAAAAAGTGCTGAGCACTGGGCATCGCAGACGCATGTGGATGATAATTGGCATGGTCTACAACCCTTTGCGATCGATGGTACAACCTTACGTACAGAAGATACCCCTGAGCTTCGTGAGCATTTTGGCTCAGCCAACACCAGTGGGGAGTTTGAATCAGGTTATCCCGTCATGCAGCTCACGTGTTTAATGAATGTACGAAGTCATATTGTTTTACGCGCTGAAGCTGGTGAATATCGTGAGTCCGAACTATTTCAGACGACTAAAATGCTCGAAAGCGTTCCTGACAACAGCGTATTGCTCATGGATAAATTGTATCACTGCGCGAAGCTTTTACTTGAGTTGGAAAACAAAGGAAATAGTCGCTTCTGGGTGACCCCTATCAGGAAAGATCTCAAGTATGGGGTTACGCATTCGTATGCTGATAATGACCACTTGGTTGAGCGCGACTTAAGCAGTGCAAGACGAAAAGACAAAACCTTACCTAAACGCTGGGGTATGCGTCTTGTGACTTATAAAACGGCCAATGGCACTACCGTCAAACTTGCGACTAATTTACCTCACGATGATTATCCAGCAGCAGGTATCATCGCGCTTTATAAGGAGCGTTGGGAAATAGAATTGGGGTATAGAGAAGTTAAAACGTCCATGCTCAATAAGGCCATTACACTAAGAAGTAAAAAAATCGACCTCGTCTATCAAGAGTTATACGGCATGCTAATTGCCTATAATCTTGTCCGACACGAAATAGC
>NZ_JBLBVM010000003.1:0-1148 GCF_047250385.1 Glaciecola sp. MF2-115 | reverse complement strand
AATTCAATATCGCAGCAATCCAACCAGTTATAACAATCGCATCAGCTCACTCCCTTCGGTCGCTGGGACAACTTTACGGGCGCATTTCGCTTCGCTCAAGAGCTGCGCCCATAAACTTGCCCTCTATGCGGGGTGTTATGTTGCAAGTAGGTAGGTTAGCTCTTCTAGTTTTATTAGTAGTTGGTGTTTCCGGCTGCGTTACTCATGTCATGGAACATAGTGGAGTGCCGCCAATAGATTATCAGATCACGTTTGTCGACAAAGACAACCAACCATTGCAAGGTGTTACTTTTATATGTTCCGGTGAAACTGGAACATACACTCAATATATAGCTGAGTCTTTAAATGAATACGATGACTCTTCAAACGAAGATGGGCAACTAAAGCTTGTGCAGGATGGTATTGAGTTCCATGATTCATATAAAAAATTTGGGCCATTTACTTGGGGACACAATGAAATTATTAAGTTGCCTAATTGCAAGTTCCTTTACAATGGAAGTATTGTATATTCAGTTGACCTCAATAAAGCTAATCGGCAAGAGTTGGTGGTAGTTTATGAGTAAGCAACATAACAAATACATCAACCGGATTTGTGGAAAAGCGCCACAAACCGGTTATGTAGAGTGTTATGTGTCGTTTAACGTCGAGATTAAGTATGACTAAGTTAGAATTTGTACAGAGAGTTGGGAAGTACAATAAAAAGCAAGTAAGAGATGCTAAGGTTTCGTTTTGGACAGGGGTTATATTAGTTTTTTGTTGGTTACTCTCTATGTTTATACCAACCATCACTGATTTTTGGAATGATTTTATGGGTCCATTATCGTTTGGACTTTTCCCAATTTTTGCAGGTCTTTGTTTCGGTCATTCTATTCATGTTAGGCGAGGAACCGAAGAGCAGTTGCTACTATCGAATGCATTGAAATTAATATATTTAAAAGCTGACGATTAAAAGCGTTTATAAAATTGACTAAGGTTTAAGCTCGTTCTTTCAAGAGTGACTCTCATCTGTTTTTAAGTAGTTATTTTCGGGTTCGCGAGCATCGGCTGTTTGGTCTTCGCTGAGTAACATCAGTTGTTGTTTTGGCTTCAAACGAGTATATTTTTACCTAAATGGTTAACGCAAAGGGACATGGATTGTTGTATCAAAA
>NZ_JBLBVM010000002.1:0-1123 GCF_047250385.1 Glaciecola sp. MF2-115 | reverse complement strand
GTTGGGCTACGGCCAACTCGCATAAGCTTTAAATCGTGCCTACGTATCGTACTTTATGACTATGCAATTACGGCTTCGACAAATAGCCTTCATACGATACCAGCTAGAATGAAAGATCTGACTGAAACGCTCAAAGACTTTATTCTGCCTGAGCCTGACCGGCCGGATTATCCTAGAGCCGTAAAGATAAAGCCAACAAGATTCCCATTAAAGAAAGCCGAACATCTAAGGAAAAAACCTTAACCGAACAGCATTACGCGAAGGCGGTAACCTCCAACTCCATCACCAATCATGATAAGAGTAAAACCGTCATTACCTACTCCCCGTCATTACCGCGAAGGCGGTAACCTCTAACTCCATCACCAATCATGATAAGAGTAATACCGTCATTACCTACTCCCCGTCATTACCGCGAAGGCGGTAACCTCCCAACTCCATCAAAAAATCAAAAAACTGTCCTTTTCAATATCATCAAAGCGATATATGTTTACAGCTCAATTGAAAAGGAATTCAATCATGAAGCAACCGTGTATCTACTTTATCACTAACTCTCATAACACTACCTTATACATCGGCGTAACAAGTAATTTGGTCCAACGAATCTATCAACATAAACACAAGCAAATTAAAGGTTTTAGCTCAATATACAATCTAGATAAGCTCGTTTACTTTGAACAATTTGAGGATATGGAGAACGCTATACTTCGCGAGAAAAGACTCAAGAAGTGGAATCGTGAATGGAAAAATAGACTTATCAATGAATTGAATCCTAGTTGGGATGATTTGTACTTTGGGTTAAATTCATAGGTTTTACTTCATATTATTGTATGTATTGGGGGGTCACCGCCTTCGCGGTGATGACGTATGAGGTGCGGTGATGACGTAGCGGGTGCGGTGATTATGTGAGAGGTGCGGTGATGACACAGGTGTGTGGTAATAGCGCATGGGGAGAAGTGATGACGTAGTGGGAGGTCACCGCCTTCGCGTAATGCTGTTCGGTTAAGGTTTTTTCCTTAGATGTTCGGCTTTCTTTAATGGGAATCTTGTTGGCTTTATCTTTACGGCTCTAGGATAATCCGGCCGGTCAGGCTCAGGCAGAATGAAGTCTTTGAGCGTTTCAGTC
>NZ_JBLBVM010000001.1:0-1081 GCF_047250385.1 Glaciecola sp. MF2-115 | reverse complement strand
GCTCAAAAGCTGCACCCATAAACTTGCCCTCTATGCGGGGTGTTAGGTATGAGGACTAAATAGAGTGGAAATGTTCGGTAAAATAATTCAAGAAATGTATGGTTATACCTTGTTGGAATATTTCTTTTTTTTAGGCAGTGGCCTGATTTCATTAATCTGCGTTCTATTTGCTCTCTTTGTTTCTTTCAAGCACTTTAGGCAAACAGATAACTCCTCTACTCGTATTATTTTCTATTCTATTTTGTGTTTATTGGTTTCTGAAATTATTGCGGCGTTAGTTTTTAATAGTAAAGGCGGTGAAAGCTTAGATCTAATAGAGCTTTTTGTTTACTATCTACCAACGTTGTTTTTTGTATCTCTAGTGATTGGTTTTTATCGACTTTGCAGGGATTACAATAATTAGTATCAAGGCTATTTTAATTGAGTGGTAAGCTCGTTCTTTCAAGAGTCACGCTCATCTGCTTTTAATGAGTTTATTTCGGGTTCGCGAGCATTCGTTGTTTGGTCTTCGCTGGTCAGCATCGATTGTTGTTTTGAGTTCAAACGAGTGTTATTTTTACCTAAATGGTTAACGCAGAGGGACATGGATTGTTGTATCAAAATCGTAATAAATTCCGGCTACCTAACAATCGCATCAGTTCACTCCCTTCGGTCGCTGGGACAACTTTACGGGCGCATTTCGCTTCGCTCAAGAGCTGCACCCGTAAACTTGCCCTCTATGCGGGGTGTTATGGTTAACACAAGAAACTAAAAAGCGGAGTAAGTCCAAAAGCGGTACTTCGTTAGTGTTTCCTATCCGTGGTTCGCGCGCTGCCGTTGTCTGGTTATTGCCTCATCAATATATTCACAAGCTCGACGTTTGTAATTGTGAACCCTTCAACAATAAGACGGTGGATTCCATGTTCGCGAGCAGCCGCTGTTTCGTTTTCGCTAACATACTTAAGTTCTCGTCGCGAAAGTTCAGTTCATGCTCGTTCTTTCAAGAGTCACTCTCAACGGTTTTTAATAAGTTGTTTTCGGGTGCGCGCGCATTTGCTGTTTGGTCTTCGCCAGGATAATTCAGTTGTTGTTTCAGTCAAAG